>NZ_NDIM01000011.1:0-15516 GCF_002241375.1 Vibrio sp. V19_P1S1T109
GGTTTTAGCTCAACTAATACGCTTGCAATGGAACTTGGTACACCGTCAATCAGTGTTTGGTAGCTCTCATTTTCCCTACATGCTTCTATGCGATTTGCAAGCCCCACAATACTTCCAAGTACAACAGATTTGTCATCTGAAAAAAAATCACTCTTACTTTGATTAAGAACGATCTCTCCAATCTCTGAACCGTATCCCCATATCATCAGCATGTATGCCGTTACTATGTAGTAATCAGCATATTCTTGTTGAAGCTCTAAGAAAGAATCAACATTATGGATATCAGCGCCTTCCTCCATCAAAATCAATTTTCCGATTGCTGTAAGCAAGCTTGAGACAAACACCCGATCTTTATCTTGTAGGGAGTACCCCAAGTTTTTAGCCAGTAAACGGGATATATAGCTCACCCTCAGCGCCTGTTCTGAAATATCTTGGTGGGCCTTTTTTGAAACTAAGCTGTTAGCGTGATGGCTCAATAACGATATGGCGATGCTCTCCACTAAAGTCGCACCTAAACGTCCAACAGCTTCCGATAATGAATCTGTGGTTCGACGAAAACCCAAGTAAGAAGAATTGGCAATTTGAAACACTCGTGCGACTAATACAGGCTCATGGCTAATGGTGTCTGCGATTGATTGAAGATCACAAGTAGGAGAGGCAATAGTTTGTTGTAAACGGTGTATCGAATTGGGTAATACCGGAAGATCTTTCAAACTTCCGAGTTTAGTTCGGCACTCATTGTTAAACGGCATTTGATAAAGACGTTCGGTACATTCAAATAAGCGTTCAAAGTCCTCTTGTGTGAATGGCTTAGGCAGAACGAAGTGGGAATACGCATGCGCTTTTTGAGGCAAATTCTCCTGCGTATTCCCAGTTAAAAGAGCTCTCACTACTTGCGGGTAAGTCTGCTTTACCTCTTCTAACAGCTCATCGCCACATTTATGCGGCATGAGTAAATCTGAAATGATAATGGCTGGCGGTTGGCAATTATACTTATTCCATTCTGACAACCAATTTAGTGGCTCTGAAACGAGTATAATTTCCCATTCTGGACGAATACGCCTGATCAAACGAGCAATGGCTTTAAGCATAAAAACATCATCATCTATGCACATGACCTTCAAATGTACTTTTTCCATTTGATTCTCACTTAGCTTCATTGTTTTATTTATTCATATATTGGTTGATTTCGTCCAACAACAACTTACTTTGATCATTGATCGAACTGATTGAAAACTCGGTGTCTTGAGTAACATTGGTTAGATTATCAGTTGCGGCTTCAAGTTTCTGGAATTCAAATGCTAATACATCCGCTCCGACAAACCGAGATGACGATTTCATGGTGTGTGAAATGTGATGAATCACCTCAACTTGGTTGCCACAAAACGCATTGCTAAGTTTATTCAAAGCTTCCAATAGGCTTGTTCGATAGCCGCACAGCATCTCATTCACATTCTCTTCACCCACCATGTCCGCCACCCTATCTGGTGAAAAATACTGCAATCCGTCCATAAAGTGCACCCATAAGCCAAAAAAGTTGATATATGCATCCTGACTTCTAATCCAAAGCGTTAGTACTAGTGTAGACCATATTGCTTATGTGCTAACAAAAAAGAGCGAGTGAAGTGTGTGTATTAGCTTAATGCTGCATTGGTAACATCGTAAGAAATAAAGCAATTTCTACCTTGATGCTTTGCTTGGTACAAGGCTTCGTCGGCCAGATTGTAAATATTAGCGATAGACTCAGTGCCATTCGGCGTTAACGAGATGACACCTTGAGATAAGGTGACATGATCGGCAATTTCGCTGTATTGATGAGGATAGTGTGCTTTAATCATTGATTGTTGGATTCGCTCAGCGGCGATCAGTGCTTGTTCATAATTGGCATTGCCCAGCAGCACTAAAAACTCTTCACCGCCATATCGCCCTACATACTCACCAGTACGCACAAATAACTGATTCACCGTTTGCGCAATGGTAATCAAACAGTTATCTCCTTCTATATGACCATAGTTATCGTTAAACCGTTTGAAATAGTCCACATCGATTAAAATGAGGCTCATGGGAAATTTGTGCCGCCCATGCCAACTGATCATCTCTTTAAGCTTGTCATCTATAAATCGACGATTAAAGACTTGCGTTAAGCCATCTTCATTTGCTTGCTGCTGCAAAACACGATTTAGCTCTTCAAGTTTAACCGTTGCGCGTTTAAGCTCTCGACGCATACTTGCAATACGCTGCATGGCTAATAATTTGGAGTTGAGTACCAGTTTATCGACTGGCTTGGTTAAGTAATCATCACCGCCTGCCTCTATCGCTTGCGCGATCATCGACGGTTCATCATGCCCACTTAAAAAGATAATAGGCACCCATTCATGGTATTGCTGACGTATTTTTTTCGACAATTCAAAACCATTCATGCCGGGCATCGAAATATCCATCAGAATCAGTTCTGGATCAAATTGGCAATAGCTATCCAATGCCGCTTGTCCACTGGCAACCGCCTCCACGTGATGACCGAGCTGTTTAAGACGAATGGTGAGTTGCATTCGATCCAGTTGTACGTCATCGACCAGTAAGATCCTCATAGAAGAGCCCGAACTTACCATCTGTAACCCCTTTAAATTTCAATCATATGCTTACGTATAACATAGATTTATTCACTTTCTTTGTTTAATTTTGCGCACAATATTGACTTTTCGCTATAAATTTTTAGCATGTAGCTTTTCCCCTAAAGAGATATCTTCATGTCTGAAGTAAAGCAAACCGAACAACCTGTAGTGGACTTAGACGCCATCTCGCCAGAATTGCGCCAAGTAATTGAATTTGATCAAGTGCCACAAGAGATGTACTACATGGTCGTGTCTATACATGAAGTCTCTGAAGAAGCGGTACGCGAGTCTTGGAACTCTCTACCAGCCAGTGCGCAAAATGTGTTGGATAATTTTGAACAGTTTCATGCGTTGATCTCTGTCAGCCAAGCTTTTGCTGGTGTCAATGTCATGGAGGAGTTCCCAACATTGAATTTACCGAAAGAGATGACAGACCAAGATAAAGAAGAGTACCGAGCAGAGCTTCTTGATCAAGTGCTGCATAACTGTGTGAAAGATATGGTTAAACAGATCAAAAAAGCACGCCGCGACCCGATTCTAAAACGCGACTTTAAAGACGTGTTTGCAAA
Organism: Vibrio sp. V19_P1S1T109; assembly: GCF_002241375.1. Classification (NCBI taxonomy): domain Bacteria; kingdom Pseudomonadati; phylum Pseudomonadota; class Gammaproteobacteria; order Vibrionales; family Vibrionaceae; genus Vibrio; species Vibrio sp. V19_P1S1T109. The sequence continues at coordinate 3,182 of NZ_NDIM01000011.1, forward strand.
ATAAAACGCACACCATTGAGCATAAAGCCGTCAATTTTATATGACGGCTTTTTCTATTGAACCTGAACTCGAGATAAGAGAGGCTTAGGTTATTGAATCAATACATTAATAATGAAAAACATTAATGCGTTAAGACGATATCACGCTGCGACACGCTCACGCCTTTAATTTGCACATACAGCGAATCACCAACATCCAGTTGTAGCTCATCGGCCGCCCATTTGGTTACCGTAGCCCACAGGTAGCACCCTTCGCCTAACTTGAGTTTTATCCCCACACTCTGTTTATCAGTACCTAGAGGCTGCTTTTCAAGCTGGCAAATCTGCGCAGGCAGAATATTACGAATTGACGTCCGGTTTGGCTTATCAAGCGCCACCGAAACATCATTTGCACGGATCTGTAATCGCAGTGCAGAGCCTACCTCGCCTTCCACATATTGCACCCAAAGTTTGACATCATCTGCAAGCGAGACCTGTGTGAGCGCATAATCTTTGTTGTGCTGGCAGATGTGGGCAGAAAACAGACTACTTTGGTCGGCAAATGATTGCCAAGGACGCATATAATTTGAAGACCACACTTGCTCTAGCTCACCGCTTATCAGCACAGCGCCCTGTTCTAACACAACTAAATGATTAGCCAGACGCAAAATTTCATTCATGCTGTGCGTCACATAGAGAATTGGAATATGTACGCTATGAGCCAGCTCTTCCAAAAAAGGCATCACTTCACGTTTGCGCGGCATATCGAGCGATGCCAACGGCTCATCCATCAATAAAATATCTGGCTTGGATAGTAAGGCTCGGCCAATCGCTACTCGCTGTTTCTCCCCACCCGATAAATCATGCGGATAACGTGTAAGTAATGGCGCTAAAGCCAATAATTTTACGATAGCGGCGAAGTGGTCGGCATCCTTTTTTTTGACACCATAGCTTAAATTGCCATGAACGGTGTAATGTGGAAACAATCGAGCATCTTGAAAAACGTAACCAACATTGCGCTTTTCAACAGGCAAGTTAATCTTTTTTTGTTGACTAAATAGGATGCGGCCATTGATCTCGATTTCACCAAGTTCAGGCTTCACCAATCCACTGATAATATTGATGAAGGAGGTTTTCCCCGCTCCTGAACGCCCGAAAACCGCACAAATACCACGGCTTGGTAAAACCAAATCCGCATTAAGCTTGATATCACCTAACTGTTTTTCAAATTGAATCTTTAACCCACTCATCATTGAGTCCCTAAGCGCCGAGTCATTCGGCGGCTAATCACTTCAGAAATGAATAACGAAGCCAAGGCAATCGCGATGGAGATAATACACAAACGCATCGCTTCCATTTCGGCTCCTGGCGTTTCTAAAAAGTTATACATCGCAAGAGGAAGCGTTTGTGTTTCACCGGGAATATTGGACACAAAGCTAATGGTGGCTCCAAACTCACCTAGGCTGCGAGCAAAAGAGAGCATCGCGCCAGTGATCAGCCCGGGTATCGTTAAGGGTAATGTAATGGTCAAAAAAACTTTGAGTGGTGAAGCGCCTAAGGTTCGAGCCGCTTGCTCTAACTTAGGATCGACGCTTTCAAGGCTTAAACGAATCGCACGAACCATCAAGGGCAGTGCGATGATGACACACGCCAACACGGCTCCACGCCAACTGAAGCTGAAACGCAAGCCAAACATATTATCAAGCCACTGCCCAATTACGCCTTGTTTACCCATGGTGATCAACAGAAGATACCCCACGACCACTGGCGGTAAAACGAGCGGCAAATGCACTAGGCTATCCAATATACTTTTACCCCAAAACTGCTTTCTGGCGAGTAGCCACGCAAAAAACATTCCCAGCGGTAAAAGCCAAAGCACGGTATAAATCGCGACTTTTAAGCTCAGTTGCAGTGCAACCCATTCATATTCAGAAAGCAAAGGAATCCGTTCCTGTCATCACGCTAAAACCGTAGTTCTGTAAGATACTTTTTGCTTGATCGCTGCGTAAAAAAAGCATGAATTGATTCACCGTATCACGCTCAGTTAGCTGCACTAAAGGATAATGGATGGCGCTGTGTAGGCTTGAATCAAATTCGTGTACCACTTTGACCTTATTGCTCATCAATGCATCCGTCTTATATACAATACCAAGTGCGGCTTCTTGACGTTCCACTAGCGCAAGCGCTAAACGTACGTTATTGGTTTGAGCCAGCATAGGGGCGAGCGACGACCACACTTTTAACTTTTCTAGTGCCTCTTTGGCATACATTCCCACAGGCACCGCCATTGTGTTACCTATCGCTAAACGTGAACCGTTCAAGGCGTCAAGCCATGCCGCAACATCATTTACTACCAGCGAATTGAGCTTCGACGATTGAGGGGCGATAAGCACCAGCTGATTTCCAGCCAACAATGTGACCCTATCGCTCGTCACAATGTTCTTGTTAAGCAAGTGAGTAACCCAGTTATCATTGGCTGAAATAAAAATATCCGCTGGTGCACCTTGCTCAATTTGACGAGCAAGCGCGGATGAACCCGCATAAACGGGCACAATATCTAACGGTTGTTTCGGCTGGTAAGCCGCAATCAATTCATTAACCGCATTCGTCATGGATGACGCTGCATAAACAGTGATTTTCTCTTGTGCATAAACCGCCGTACAGCACAGCATGGCGACGATAGAGAGCAGTATTTTTCTCATGTTAACGCTCCGTTAATTCTGGCCATAATAAGGCCAAGTTCAAATGCTCTTCAATCGCATCCGCAATGCGGTTAATGGCTTGTTCTTTTTGCGCCACATGATCGTAATAACTTATATCAGCGGCACCAGCCCAGCGACAGATAAGCTCAGTTGCAGGAAAACTATCAAAAATTCCGTGCATGTAAGTCCCCAACACTTGCTGGCAATCACTTAATAAACCGTCACGGTTGCCATTGTCTAACGTGATGATTGCTGAGGATGATGCATCATCGAGCGTTGTGCGTCCAACGTGGATCTCGTAGCCTGAGACCTTCGCTTTACCTTGCGGTAAAATAAGCTCGCCTTGAACATTCCTGAGCGTTTTTTCAGCGGTGAGTTCTGTACTGACGTTCAACAACCCCAGTCCTTCACTTTCGCCCGCTCCACCTTCAACGCCGAGTGGATCGCGAATTACCCGACCTAACATTTGGTAACCACCACAAATGCCCATCACTTTGCCTCCGAAACGCAAGTGACGTTTGATATCCTGATCCCAACCTTGCGAGCAAAGATACGCAAGATCGTCCCTTACAGATTTACTGCCCGGAAGCAGAATCAGATCCGCATTTTCGATCCGCTCACCCTTTCCCACATAACGTAAGTCAACATCAGGATTTAAACGCAACGCATCAAAATCAGTATGGTTACTAATGCGAGTCAACACTGGCACCACAATATTCAATTTACTGTTGCTGCTGAGGGTTTGCGCTTGAGTGATCGCATCTTCAGCTTCTAAATCAAAGCCATGTAAATAAGGCAGCACACCAATGACGGGTTTACCCGTTTTTGCTTCTAACCAATCAAGGCCAGATTGCAGTAACGCAATATCACCTCGAAAGCGGTTAATCACAAACCCTTTTACACGCAGCTGTTCCGATTCAGAAAGCAGTGCTAACGTGCCATACAGATGAGCAAATACACCGCCTCTATCAATATCGGCAATGATAATCACAGGTACATCGGCCGCTTCAGCAAACCCCATGTTAGCAATGTCATTTTCGCGTAGGTTGATTTCAGCCGGGCTTCCCGCCCCTTCAATCATGACACTTTGATACTCGGCTTGTAACCGAGCGTAGGAATCAAGCACAGTATTCATCGCGACTTTCTTATAATCGTGATAACCCGTTGCTTCCATATTAGAGAGCGCTCTGCCTTGCAGGATAACCTGCGCACCCGTGTCTGAATTTGGCTTGAGTAATACAGGGTTCATGTGTACCGATGGCTCAACGCCACACGCTTGAGCCTGAACAGCTTGCGCTCTCCCGATTTCGCCACCATCGACCGTCACCGCACTATTAAGCGCCATGTTTTGCGGCTTAAAAGGGGCTACTTTTATTCCTCGACGTGCTAACACTCGGCATAAGCCTGCAACTAGCACACTTTTTCCAGCGTCGGAAGTGGTGCCCTGCACCATCAATGACCTTAATGTTGATTCCATATTAACTCTACGATAGGCGTTTGCTGGTAATCATACCGTCACAGCTGCTACTCACTCAATAAAATGAATGGAATATTAATGTTCCGCTCAGAGTGTGTTCAACATCTTAGTGTTTAAATCGCTTCATCAAAACAACAACCCCATAGAGGAATTAAAAATGAAACGTACAACACTAGCCCTAGCAGCTTCGATGATTATTGCTCCTGTTTTCGCTTTTGCAGGTAACCATAACCAAAACAGTAATACCATCAATTACAATGGTCCTATCGAACTTACGTCTGTGGAATCGTTGCTAAAAGACACCAATATGTTTACAGAAAAGCATGTTGTGGTTGAAGGAAAGTTGATTCGTCAAATAAGAAAAGACACATTCGTATTCAGTGATGGCAACGGTGAGATTCAAGTAGAACTGGATGATGATATCCACTTCACAGCGCCACTCAATGCCGAGACTAAGGTTCGCCTTTATGGCGAATATGAAGGAGGGCTGACACCTGAAATCGAAGTGGATCAGATCCAAGTTCTATAATCATTACTGTTTATGCTCTCTTGATGGTAAAACACAAAAAATAAGATGGATTTTTTTGTGAAAATGGCCTGTAATTTGCAGGCCATTGCTGTATCTTATTCAGCTTAATTTTCATCTTTTCAGGACGAAGCGTACATGTATAAAAAAGCGTACTCACTAGGCCTAGTCGGTTTGTCATGCGTTCTTTCTTTCTCTGCGCAAGCTAACAATTTTAATTATAACTTCTTTGAAGTCAGAACCGCTATCAGCCCTGAATCCTCAGGTGCAGAATTTAGTACTTATTTAACCGATAACACACACCTGGTCGCTCGTTACGATTCGAGATTTGACGGAGATTGGGATGCCGCTGGCGGAATTGGCTTTAACGGTCCAATAAACCAATTTGCCGATGTCTACGGACAAATGCTTGTTCACCACATTAGACCTACCGATGAACAGGGTGGCAAAAGCGAAACCCAATTGGAGTTTAATATTGGCAGCAGGATCTGGTTATCGAGCCAAATTGAAGCCAATATTAAACTGGGTAAGAACGATGAACACTCGGTATTTTGCGCTGGATTACGTTTTCACTCTACCGAACAACTATCGTTAGGAGCTGAAACCAAAAACAACGGCGTTTACGGCCCACAGATCGTCATGAATGTTCGTTTTCAGTTCTAAAACGTAAAACGGCCTTCAGGCTTAAGCGCATGATGCTTCTTCGCTACTTGTGCGCTTCTTTTGACTCTTTGTATCAACAGAATTACCCCACAAATTTGATGTACTCCACGATATCAGATATTTGGAAGCGACTTCTCATATATCAGCGATATACTATGCACTCAATAACTTATGTGTGCCGCTATGTTTCGCTCTTTCTATAAATACTTAGCTCAATGGCTATTTGTTAGTGTCGTGCTTGGGGTTGTGCCCTTTCTTTATTTCGTCAAAGAATTCGACAAAGCTCACGAACAAACTGTGCAAATGATCGAACAAAAAAGCCATTCTCAACTCGAATACAATAAGCACGAACTGCTTACTGCGTTTAATGACGTTTACAATTCCACTCAAATATTATCAAACAACACCATGTTATACAGCGCATTGCGTCTTCCCTCCACCGAGAATATCGAAGCGGTACAGGCGTTTTGGTTATTAGCAGCTCGTATTCAAACCCTTTATTCTCGGCTCAGGCTTTTTGATATAGCGGGTAACGAATTAATTCGCGTGAATCAGAGTAATGGATCAACAGAAGCAGTACCAAGATCACAACTAAAAAACAAATTGCACCGAGACTATTTTCAGTATGCGCAAAACCTTTCCCCAAACCAAATTGGGATCTTCGGTGTTGATAGTGAAAGAGAAGAAGAAAATTATGGTGCTACTTCCCAGATAACAGCAGTCTTTAGGATTATTGCACCAATAGATTTTGATGGAAAAAGGCAAGGCTATTTTGTAGCAAATCTTAATTTAACCCAGTTGTACAAAAAATTTAACCAGAGGTTAAATTCACTGAGTCGCCCAGACATCATCAGTTTCAAGGGGCAGTATATTCATCATGAAAATGAGATCTTATCTCAGCAAGAAAACCCGTCGAAATACCACCTGCTGAATATTAACAGTGTCGCCCCTATACTCTGGAAAAGTATGCAAGAGCAAGCTTCTGGCACGGTATGGGATAACAACTGCTGGTATAGTTTTACTCAAGTTCCTTTGCAATCCATATTCCCAGAAATGGAGCCAATTTACCTAATTCAGTCATTAAATGGTGATGCCCTCAATAAATTGCTTTCTGCCACAGAGCTAAAAATTGGCTTTCAAGCGGTTGGCATCGCGCTATTAGTAATGACGATTGCCGCCGGTTTTATTCGTTGGAACGCAAACCACGATAAAAACAGTATTGAGAGCAAACTGGCTAGAGCGGCGATGAATGGTATGTCCGCTATGGTGATTACCGATCGTAATAACCGTATTATCAAAGTAAACAATGAGTTTACCCGGATCAGTGGCTACACCTTAGCCGAGGTAAGAGGTAAACAACCTTCCGTTTTTTCCTCCGGTAAACACAATCAAGCTTTTTACATGAATATGTGGAAAGTGCTGCAAGACGAAGGGCTATGGGAAGGTGAAGTCATTAATAAGCGTAAAGATGGCTCAATGCAAACCGAGATCTTACGTATCCAAACCATCCGTGATTCAGACGGAATTATTCAGTTTTATGTGGCCTCCTTTGTTGATATTAGTCATCGCAAAGAGCTAGAAAATCGCCTGCGTGAGCTCAGCGAGAAAGATGCGCTCACCAACATTTGGAACCGCAGGAAATTTGATCAAGAAATGCGTTCAGAATGCTTACGCGTAAAACGTTACCAAGCTCAAGTGCAGTCGTGCTTAGCGATTATTGATATCGACCATTTTAAACGTATTAATGATAAATTAGGCCATGCAGAAGGCGATAAAATCATTCGTTCTGTCGCAACACAATTAAGTGAGCACCTAAGAGAAACGGACTTTTTAGCTCGCATCGGAGGCGAAGAGTTTGCCATCATTATGCCTCATACACCACTGGCAGAAGCTGAGTTGGTCATGCACCGTTTACGAGTAGCCGTTCACTTAAATCATCGTTTAGAAGTGTCGATCAGCGGTGGCATCACTGACATTACAGAAAAACCAGAAGAAGTGTATAAACGGGCCGATATTGCATTGTATGAGTCAAAAGCTTCGGGGCGTAATCTTGTCTCGGTATTGACCAGTGTCGAGATGGAAGAATTTGCTTAACAATTAGCACCATTTAAGTGCATCGAGAAATAAAATGGGTTTATTTTCGTGCAATTATCGCAAACTTAGTTTGTAACGTATTGTTCGCTATCATTTTTACTTTTGGCTTAAAACTTGTACTACTCTCTAATATGGTAAATAGATTGCACATATTTAGGGAGAAATAAGATGCAAGAAACACTAACCGTTGTGTTAGCAGGTGGCGTCGGTTCGCGGCTATCTCCGCTAACTGATGACAGAGCAAAACCGGCTGTACCCTTTGGTGGAAAATATCGAATCATTGATTTTACACTCACCAACTGCCTACACTCAGGGCTACGAAAGATTTTGGTCCTGACTCAATATAAATCTCATTCATTACAAAAACATTTACGTGATGGCTGGTCTATTTTCAATCCAGAACTCGGCGAATTCATTTCTGTGATCCCCCCGCAGATGAGAAAAGGCGGAAAATGGTACGAAGGAACGGCGGACGCTATCTATCACAATATGTGGCTACTTTCACGCAGTGATGCCAAACACGTCGTTGTTTTATCTGGTGATCATATCTACCGGATGGACTATGCCTCTATGCTCGAAGCTCATAAGCAAAAAAATGCTGCACTAACTATCGCCTGCATGGATGTCCCAAGAGAACAAGCTTCTGCCTTTGGCGTGATGAATGTGGATAATGACTTCAAGATCACCTCATTCATCGAAAAACCAAGTGACCCACCCTCCATGCCCAATAATCCTCATCGCAGCTTAGTTTCTATGGGGATCTACATTTTTGATATGGAAGTATTAAAAAGTGCTTTGATTAATGATGCTGAGCTGGAAAACTCGAGTCACGACTTTGGCAATGACATCATTCCAAAATTGATTGAAAGCCATGCTGTTTATGCGTATGAGTTTTGCGGTGACCGGGGGCGAGTCGCTAAAGATTGTTACTGGCGTGATGTCGGAACACTTGATTCTTTTTATAACGCTAACATGGATTTACTCGAACCCGTTCCACCAATGAACTTATACCAAAAAAACTGGGCCATTCGAACATACGAAGCGCAATACCCACCTGCGCGCACGGTTTCTTCGGCAACAGGTAACGAAGGTATATTCATTAATTCGATCATTTCAAACGGTGTGATTAACTCTGGAGGTTCTGTACAACACTCCATTATTTCTTCAAACGTCAGAATTGATGATGGTGCAACAGTAGTCGATAGCATTTTATTTGATGATGTTGAAGTCGGCGCAGGGTGTCAGCTCATGAGGTGTATTATTGATAAACATGTAAAAATCCCTCCACATACCCAAATTGGCTTAAACCCAGTTGAAGATGCCCAGCGTTTCCGTATCTCAGAAAATGGCATTGTTGTGGTACCCGAAAGTTATCAATTCTAAACCTATATTTTTTTGCCCACTCAATTTATCCCTCATTAAAATGAAGCCTTAGCACACGCTAAGGCTTCTTACTTTACACTGAGTTCAAAACATACCGATTAATCACGCTCGGTTATGGGCACGTTGTTGCATCCCAAAACCAATTTGACTGAGTCGGTGACTCCCAAACGCCGGGGTTGTTTTTGGCAATAAAACATTTCCCGTTGTAAATCACAACATCGCCAGTTTTCACCTGTGTGGATCCGGGAACCCAAGTAATGACATTGCTAGGATTCGTGGTGCCACCGGTATCGCCACCGCCAGTATCTCCACCGTCACTGCCACCAGAAGATAGGTCAGCAAGTGGAAGATCCGGTTGTTCAAACTTGAAGGCGTAATCGACACCATTAATGTTTACGCTGTAATTTGCAGGCCCAGAAATAGGCAGATAGTAAACCATATCCAACTCATACACGCCGCCTGCGGGCAGAGCTTTCCAGTTCGGTAAACTAAACGCTACGCGGTGCATGACGCCGTCTAAACCACCGACGTTGTTGGCGCGAGTATGGCCAGAAGCAATCACCTTCAAACCACCACCAGATTGGTCTTTAGCATTATCAGGTGCAGATACGGGGATATCAAACTGGAACTCAGTACCACCGGGGATATCTTGACCTGTGTTGTTAGTAAAGCTGATTTTCGGATTGATTGGGTAGTTTTGATCACCCACCTTAAATCCACCAACGGAGACCGCGATGTCTACGGTTTCACTGGCAATCGTTCCTGTTGCAAGCGTGTTGCCATAAGGCGTTGCCGACTTAAACTTGTCATAAATTGCTTTCGTCATGGTATTACCCATGTGGTATTCGCCATTTCCGCTTGCACAAGCTTGCTCTGTTGAATCCACTTGAGTGCGTTGACCATTAGCGTCCAAGACATAACAGTTATAATCGCCCGCTAACTCCCAAAACATGATGCCGCCGATCTCTTTATCGATGACATAATCGGCTTTGGTGTTGATAGACTCTTTATCTTCAGTTGATAAGAACACCCCTTTATCGGCATTCCACAGCCAAGGCGCGACGGCAACGCTGTCATAGTGACGTTGGTAAAGACCGACAAGTTGATCGGCAGGTTCATTCACTGGATCAAGATTATAAGCCTGGGCGTAAGAGCCCCAAATTCCCTTCTCTAGGTTTTTGGCATGCCACATTGGGTTTGAACCTGCACCCATCTCGTTTCCTTTCGGATCGGTGTCGTGCCACATGTTGTCAATACCCACCGCGCCGTGGCCACAGTTGTTTTTCTCACCCTCACCAGTGCCCGGAGCACATTCAGCTTGGTTAGGTAATGCCGCTCGCCCCCACAAACCATTCTCTCCACCCGTGACACCTTGCCAGCCACGCGTGTAGTAAGGAACGCCGATGTTGATACGCCCTGCGGGCATAGAACCGCGGAAATAGTGATAAGCCCAGTCAGTGTTGAGGTAACCAATACCACCGTATTGAGCCGTACCATATACGTTCCACTGTGCTAACTCTGAATCTTTACCAGTATCATACAAAGCCGCGTTGTGACCCACGTGATCATTCCATGCGCCGTGTAAGTCATAAGACATGATGTTCACATAATCAAGATACTGAGTGACATCAAACGTCTCCATACCACGCAATAGATAACCAGAAGATGGTGCTGCGATCGTCAGCATGTAATGGTGGCCATCTTGTGCCGATGCTTGATCAAGCTTCTGACGTAGTACCTTCATTAACTCTTGGTACGACGCCCATAAATAAGCACGGCGAGGTTCCATAATCGCTTTATCATCTGGATTACCTGCGCCCGCCATTGAGGTTGGATATTCATAGTCAATATCGACACCATCGAATTGATATTTACGAATCATTTCAACAGCCGATGTTGCAAATTTTTCAATACCAGCGTGGTTGATAGAGCCATCAGCGTTGGTTGTCATCGTATAAAAACCACCATCGGCGACACGGTTGCCAGCCGTATCAAAGTGCCCGCCAGTTTCAGCCCAGCCTCCGATAGAAATTAAGGTCTTAACATCAAATTTTTTCTTCGCTGTTGCCAACGCACCAAAATGACCTTTAAAGCCTAATGCAGGATCAATCTCAACCCCTGGCCACTCTTTGCCCACTGCCGCATTATTAGGATCGTTCACATCGCCCACATTCACTTTGCCATCGGAACCTATGCTGACGAAGGCATAGTTAATGTGCGTGAGCTGCTCCCACGGGATGTCTTTTACAAGGTAAGCCGATTGCGGATCATCACCCGCACGCCAACTGGTGAAATAACCGATCACACGACGTGGATGATCCGCCCCCATGATCTCACGACCTTCCGCATCGTAAACGGTGCAATAAGGTACATTCACACCTTCGGTTTGATATAAACCATCAGGACGACAATTATTAGCTATTGGCGCGCCATTGACTGTTAAAGTCGCTAACGTGGAATCTGTCGTCGCACCAAGGTTATCAGTGGCGCGTGCAAACACCGCCAAGTTACCCGCTTTTGTCGCGGTGTATTCTAAGGTATACGGAGCACTAACAGCCGTTCCAACCAGCGTTCCCGCAACGAAGAAATCAACTTTATCGACGCTTCCATCAGTATCAGCAGCGTTTGCGGTTAAGGTGACTAAAGCCCCCACGTCAACGGAAACCGCAGAGAGCGTAATATCAACGGTTGGAGCCTGATTGCCTGGTTGCTGTGCCTCTTTCACCGTTAAGGTCGTTGCACTTTTCACGCTGGCATCACCTTTATCATCGATGGCTACAACACTGAATTCATGCTGACCAGCGGTTGCGACCCACGTGGCTTTATAAGGTGCCGTGGTGACCATACCCACAATTGCACCATCGACAGAAAACTCGACTCGAGCAACGCTGCCGTCACTATCGGTTGCGTTCGCACTTAATATTACGGTATCACCGACAGCAATCACATCTGCTGCGGAAGGTGAAGAGAGATTCGCGGTCGGTAGCTGGTTCTCACCACCGGAAGTGGCGCAAACATCCAACACTTTCCACTGGGCATAATCACCGGAAAAGTTGGCTGGATCGTTACCTTGAGTCCAATAGTTGGCTTGGTAGGCGGTACCACTGTGCTGAACCTTGTTACCGCCAGTATAAACTTTTGACGATTCCCAAGGGCTTAGTGTCGTGCAATCAACGGCTGCATAGCTGTTAAAAGCCATCAAGCAAGAGGCCGTTAAAGTGCTCAGTGTAAAAACACCCTTTGCCACTGTCCTGTTGTTTAAATGCATAGCTGCTCATTCCTTAAGTTATTGTTTCACTGTAAAAAGCCTCGTATCAAGAAGAAACCAGACTTTAATTCTCACGTGAAACAACTGTAGAACAGAGCGATAAATAAGCACCTCAATTTGTTCAAATATCAAAAATCACTCGCAACAAGTTGCACTATTTCTGCAAAAGAGGCATCGTTATTTTGCATCAACAACTAATTATTGGTTAATTTTTCGATTCTAAAAAAAGCGCCGAAATCAGAAC
>NZ_NDIM01000118.1:0-15501 GCF_002241375.1 Vibrio sp. V19_P1S1T109
GCTTATTGAGCATTTCTGGCTTTAACATCACCTGTAAACCAAGTAAGCGAATTTCTCGCCCATTTTGCCGCAACAAAATATTCTCCAAAAGGGTTCGAAAATCATTGAGCTCTAACTGTGGATGAAGATGCTCAATCGTCGTAAGTTGAAAATCGGCAAACTTGACTTTGATCCCTTGTTTGACAATCGAACCATCAACACTCGCTCTGTCTAACCTCGCTTTTATCTCTGGATAGAGATGATGTTCAATCACCTGCCAGCACTCTTCATAACTTGAGATATTTTGACTAAATGTTCTTTCGACACCTAATGATTTGCGCTCCCTCTCTGTCACGACTTCGCGATTATCAATTCCATGACTTTTCTTCCATAGTGAAGCGCCTAATCTGCCAAAGTTACGAAGTAGCTCTCGATAGTCCGTTAGCTTGATATCTTCACACTTATAAAAACCCGCTTGGTGCAACTTTTCCAGACTAACCTTACCGACACCGGGTATTTTCTCTAGCGGCAATGAATCGACCACCTGCTGTACTTTATCGGGTGGTATTACAAATTGGCCGTTAGGCTTATTCATATCAGAGGCCACTTTAGCCAAAAATTTTACAGGTGCTACACCTGCAGAGGCGGTCAGTTGGAGTTCGTTGTGAATATCATGGCGAATAGCTTGAGCTATCAATGTTGCGCTTCCTTGACATAGCGGTGAATCACTCACATCAAGAAATGCTTCATCTAATGATAACGGCTCAATAATGGAAGTATAACGTTCGAATATCTGTCGGATTTGAATGGAAATAGCTTTGTATACCGACATTCGCCCCGGAACGACCAGCAGATTGGGGCATAATTTTAAGGCTTGAGCGGTCGGCATTGCGGAACGAACGCCAAATTTCCTCGCTTCATAATTGCAAGTACTTAACACACCACGCTGCTTTTCATGACCACCAACGGCTAGAGGGCGATGCCTATATTCGGGGTTATCACGCATTTCTACCGCAGCGTAGAAACAATCCATATCAATATGGATAATTTTTTTGATTTTATTTTCCAATTCAAAACCATCAAAGAACTGTATACATGAACAGTATATTCTTGGTTTCTATGGATTGAAATGAATTGCTTTTAAAAATTAAAGAGCCTGCACAAAACAGGCTCTTTAATCGTAGCTCAGGCGATACGATCTTTTTCCCAATGCGCTAACTTTTCAGCTCTTGCTGCGGCCTTAGCTTCGCGTTTTTTACGTGCATCACAAGGCTCTGGGCAATTGCACACTTTTTCAATGCCAACAGCACCTAATCCACCACAGCTGCCTTTGACTACTTTCTTTTGAAAGACATAGCCAACCGCCATCGCGGCAATGACACACAGAAATACACTGAATGTAATGAAAAAAGTATTCATAACTTAACTCACTTTTTATTTAGAAATGGCTTAAATGCGCTGGAGGCAATCTCTTCAAAACCTTGTTCTGTTTTCACAATCATGAACACAGGAATATTGTATTGCTCTGCAACCTCAATACCTTTCGTCTCTCCTAGTACCATTAATCCAGTCGCTAGGCCATCTGCCGTCATTGAAGATGCATCCAAAACGGTAACTGATACCACTTTATTATGGATGGGTTTTCCAGTGATTGGATTGATAATGTGAGAATAACGCACACCATCTTGCTCAAAATAATTGCGGTAATCACCTGAAGTGGCAATTGCCAGATCTCCAGGTTCAATGATCTCTTGAGCGGTACGTTCATCAACTGTCGGTTTTTCTATGGCGATTCGCCAAGCTACGCCTTCTCGATTTACGCCTTTTAAGCGCATCTCACCACCGACTTCAACCATGTAATTGGCAATGCCTTGTGATTGAATGTAGTCAGCGACCACGTCGACTCCCCATCCTTTCGCAATAGTTGAAAGGTCCACATAGAGATTAGGAAGATCTTTACTTAACGTAGTGTCGGTTGCGCTAAGATGCTCAATACCTATATTGTTTTTACGCTCAGCCAATTCAGCATCGCTTGGCACCACATCAGGACGAGCTTCAGGGCCAAAACCCCATAGGTTAACCAAAGGACCAACAGTGACATCCAATGCACCTAAAGTAAGACCGTTAAGACGCAGCGCTTCTTTCACCACGGTTGCGGTTTGAGAAGAGACTGTAAAAGGTTCCGTTCCTTGATATTGATTAAAACGGCTGAGCTCGGAATCTTTACGATAGGTCGACATTTGATCGTTCACTTCTTCCAATAACCGATCAACTTCCTTTTGGAGAGCCTCAGAGCTAGGGATACCTTCAGCTTTCAGGTACTTAATATTGTAAGTCGTGCCCATAGTAGGGCCACTGAGATGAACTTGCTCAACCGATTTTTCACAACCCGCTAAGATGAATAGAGAAGCTAACGCAACAAGCCATTTTTTCACTTGTTTACTCCTAAAAATGAAAGTGAATATAGAAAATAAGTGGTTATAGAAAAGAAATTCCTACACCTATTTTCTATGTTAACTGAGTTGGAATTCAAAGCCACAAGGCAAAACTAAAACTTGGAAAAAACAATGGCTGACTCATCAGAGCCAGCCATGGATTTTACTTACTTCAGTGAATTAACCACCGAAGTCATCAAGAAGGATGTTCTCATCTTCTACACCAAGGTTTTTCAGCATGCCAATCACAGCCGCATTCATCATCGGTGGACCACACATGTAGTATTCACAATCTTCAGGCGCTTCATGGTCTTTCAGATAGTTTTCATACAATACATTGTGGATGAAACCTGTGTATCCATCCCAGTTATCTTCAGGCATTGGATCAGAAAGAGCACAGTGCCATACGAAATTCGAGTTTTCAGCTGCAAGGCCGTCAAAATCTTCAACGTAGAACATCTCACGCTTAGAGCGCGCACCATACCAATAAGACATCTTACGGGTAGATTTTAAACGCTTAAGCTGATCGAAGATGTGTGAGCGCATTGGAGCCATGCCCGCACCACCACCGATAAAGACCATTTCTGCATCCGTATCTTTGGCAAAGAACTCACCAAATGGACCAGAAATAGTACATTTATCACCTTCTTTCAGTGACCAAATGTAAGAAGACATCTGACCCGGTGGCACATTGGGATTATTAGGCGGCGGCGTAGCAATACGCACGTTTAGCATAATAATACCGAACTCTTCAGGGTAATTCGCCATTGAGTAAGCACGAATAATGTCTTCATCAACTTTTGACTCGTAGCGGAACAGGTTAAATTTGTCCCAATCGCCACGATACTCTTCTGGCACGTCAAAATCTGAATATTTGATGTGGTGTGCTGGCGCTTCGATCTGAATGTAACCACCAGCACGGAAAGGTACTGACTCGCCATCAGGGATCTGAAGTTTAAGCTCTTTAATGAAGGTGGCTTTGTTGTCGTTAGAGATAACGGTACATTCCCACTTTTTAACACCAAAAATTTCTTCAGGAAGTTCAATATCCATGTCTGTTTTCACAGCCACTTGACACGCTAAACGTTCACCCTCACGAGCTTCACCTTTAGTAATGTGATCAAGTTCAGTAGGAAGAATATCACCACCGCCAGATTTCACTTTTACACGGCATTGACCACAAGAGCCGCCGCCACCACATGCCGATGATACAAAGACACCAGAACCTGCAAGTACGCTCAGTAGCTTGCCACCTGGATTAGTCACAATAGACTTATCTGCATCACCGTTAATTGAAATTGTAATGTCGCCTGTTGGAACTAGCTTAGATTTAGCAAATAAAATTACCAAAACGAGTGCTAGAACAATCAGGGTAAACATCACTACACCAAGAATAATGTCCATTGACTATTCCTTAATTGTTGCGGTTTACCCGACTTACAGTTGAACACCAGAGAAAGACATAAAGCCTAACGCCATTAGACCCGCCGTGATGAAGGTAATCCCTAAACCACGTAAACCCGGAGGTACATCTGAATATTTCATTTTCTCACGGATACCGGCAAGAGCGACAATCGCTAACATCCAACCCACACCCGAACCGAAACCGTAAACGACGGATTCAGCAAAGTTATAATCACGCTGAACCATGAAAGATACACCACCAAAAATGGCGCAGTTCACTGTGATTAAAGGTAAGAAAATGCCCAGCGCGTTATACAAAGGTGGGAAAAAACGATCCAATATCATCTCTAAGATCTGTACCAATGCGGCAATAACACCGATAAAGGTAATGAAATTTAGAAATGTAAGATCAATATTTTCACCCAATGCACCTGGTTTAAGTAACAAGTTATAAACCAAGTTATTCACTGGTACTGAAATGGTCAGAACAACAGTAACCGCAATCCCTAAACCAAACGATGTCTTTACTTTCTTAGATACAGCAAGAAATGTACACATACCCAAGAAGAAAGAGAGTGCCATGTTTTCGATAAAAATCGATCGAACAAGCAAACTGATATAATGTTCCATAACGCCCTTACTCCTTCGCTTCTAGTTGTTCAGGTTTGAACGTGCGAATCGCCCAAATCATGAAGCCAATTAGGAAGAATGCCGAAGGTGCTAGCAGCATCAAACCGTTAGGTTGATACCAGCCACCATCTTTCACAAGAGGTAGAACTTCCATTCCAAATAGCTTGCCTGAACCAAGAAGTTCGCGGAAGAAACCAACAGTGATCAATACAAAACCATAACCCAAACCATTACCGATACCATCGATAAAGGAAGGAATCGGTGCCGACTTCATTGCAAATGCTTCAGCACGGCCCATTACGATACAGTTAGTAATGATCAACCCTACGAACACCGATAGCTGTTTCGAGATATCGTATAAGTAAGCACGTAGGATCTGGTCAACAACAATAACCAATGAAGCAATGATCGCCATCTGAACGATGATACGCACACTGTTAGGTATGTGGTGACGAATTAACGAAACGAATAAGTTAGAGAAAGCCGTTACAAACATAACGGCTAGCGTCATAACAAACGCCGTTTCCAACTTAGTGGTTACCGCAAGGGCAGAACAGACACCAAGCACTTGAAGTGCGATTGGGTTGTTATCCAACACTGGCGCTAGAATGCTCTTTTTAATCTCTTTTGCGCTAGACATTAGTTCAAACCTCCGTCACGAACTTTTGCTAGGAATGGACCAAAGCCCATATCACCTAACCAGAAGTCGAAAGTGTGTTGAACACCGTTACTGGTCAGTGTGGCGCCAGAAAGTCCATCAACGCCATGCTCAGATCCGGCAGGAGCGCCACCTTTGACAACTTTAATTGCAGGTTGGTGGTTGTCATCAAACAATTTCTTGCCAACAAATTGAGCACGCCATGATGGGTTTTCAACTTCACCACCCAATCCCGGTGTTTCACCTTGTTCGTAATAAGTAATGCCGGAAACGGTATTACCATCGGTTTCTACAGCCACAAATGCGTACATCATTGACCACAAACCATTACCGTGTACAGGCAGAATCACCTTGCTGGTTTTATCGCCGTCGTTCACCAGATAAACCACACCAACATTCGCACGACGTTGGATCTTCGCTTTATCTTGTTCAGCGCTCAGCTTGATCGATTCAGAGGCTTCTTTCGCTGCTTTGCGTTGATCGTAGTTAGCTGCATCGCCTTCAACAAAGTCACCCGTGTTGAAGTCAACCAGACGTGGTTCAATACTTTTATTGAACAACTCAACGATTTGTTTACTGCCTTTCGCTTCAATGCCAGCGACTTGCAGAATTTTGCTCTGCTTGTCCAGCGCCGCATTTTCTCTTTGCTTGTCACGCAGGCCAACCGCTGCTGTCGATACGATGATTGAGCACACTAAGCTCAATGCGATAACAACAAACAGCGTTTTTTTAATGCTATCGTTATTACTTGCCATAGCGTGCTAGTCTCCGCTTGATGTTCTTCTCAATCACAATATGGTCAAACAAAGGTGCAAATAGGTTCGCAAATAAGATCGCCAGCATCATACCTTCTGGGTAAGCTGGGTTAACCACACGAATCATCACACACATTGCACCAATCAAAATACCGTATGCCCATTTACCTTTGTTAGTAAATGAAGCCGATACTGGGTCGGTTGCCATGAAGAACATACCAAACGCAAAGCCACCAAGTACCAGGTGCCAATGCCAAGGCATATTAAACATTGCATTTGTGTCTGAACCAATAACATTGAACAGCGTTGATATGGCAATCATACCTACCATAACACCCGCAATAATGCGCCATGAAGCAATGCCCATGTAGACAATAAATGCCGCGCCAATCGCCAGTGCTAACGTCGATACTTCACCGATAGAGCCAGGAATGTTACCAACAAATGCATCCATCCAAGTAATGGCTTCGCCAGTGACCTTATTGATCAGAGCACCGTTACCACCTTGAGCCCATTGGCTTAGCGCCGTTGCACCTGAAAAACCATCTGCAGCTGTCCAAACAACGTCACCAGAGATCTGTGCTGGGTAGGCGAAGAATAGAAAAGCACGACCGGCTAATGCTGGGTTTAGGAAGTTACGCCCGGTACCACCAAAGATTTCTTTGGCAACAACCACGCCAAAGGTAATCCCTAGAGCGGCCTGCCATAAAGGCAGTGTGGGTGGAACAATCAGAGCAAACAAAATTGAAGTTACAAAGAAACCTTCGTTAACTTCATGCTTACGCACCATACAAAACAGCACTTCCCAAAAACCACCGACCAAGAATACCGTGGCGTAGATAGGTAGGAAGTAAGTCGCACCGAGCAGCATCATACTTGCCCAACCGGCTTGCGTACTTAATGTACCGCCAAGCATTTCAGTTAGCCAATAGTGCCAGTTACCACTGATGACTGTCGCCAATTCAGCGCCAGAATACAGATGGTTAAGTGCAGTAATCGATTGGTGACCAACGTTATACATACCCCAGAACATCGCTGGGAATACCGCTAGCCAAACCATGATCATGATGCGTTTGAGGTCAACGCTATCACGAACGTGTGAGCTTCGTTTTGTAACTAAACCAGGCGTATAAAAAAGCGTTGCGGCTGCTTCATACAAGGCAAACCATTTTTCATGTTTGCCGCCAGGTTCAAAATGATGCTCGATGTCTTCAAGAAACTTTTTAAGGCCCATGAAAATTACCCTTCCTTCTCAATCTTGTCTAGGCACTCACGAAGTAGCTGACCATATTCGTATTTACCAGGACATACAAAGGTACACAATGCGAGATCTTCTTCGTCCAGTTCAAGGGCACCGAGACGTTGAGCGCTATCGATGTCACCTGCACATAGGTCACGAAGTAGGAGCGTTGGTTCCATATCTAGTGGCAACACTTTTTCATAGTTACCAATAGGTACCATCGCACGATCACTACCATTGGTTGTGGTTGTCATGTTGAACAACTGACCTGTGAATAGATGACCAAGGAAAGAGCGAGTGACTGAAAATTTGTTCTTGCCAGGCATTGCCCAACCAAGAAAATCTTTGTCACGACCTTCACGCAGAACCGATACTTGGAGGTGGTAACGACCAAGATAAGCTACAGGCCCCGCCGCTTTCACACCAGAAAGTACAGAACCAGAGATGACACGAACTTCGCCCGGCATCAATTCGTTATCCGTTAACTCTTCGAGGCTAGCACCAATCTGAGTACGGACAAGACGAGGTTTGTTGACTACGGGTCCTGCAAGCGACACCACTCGTTGTGTGTATAGCTCACCGGTTAAGAACAATTGACCAAACGCAATCACGTCTTGGTAATTGATGCTCCACGCCACATTGACTGCATTTACTGGATAGAGGAAATGCATGTGAGTCCCTACAAGACCTGCAGGGTGTGGGCCATCAAACACATGTTCTTCAACGTTTGGCTGTGAAGAGCGTGGTAAGCTAGTACCAGATTTACAGACGTAAACCTTGCCCTCAGTCAGAGTTGAAAGGATATCGAGACCAGCGACGAATGCTTCAGATTGCTCATTAATGATCGTCTCAGGTTTTGCCGCTAATGGATTGGTATCCATTGCTGTCACAAAAATAGCCTGAGTTGAAGACTCAATTGCTGGAACCTTGCTAAACGGACGAGTACGCAACGCAGTCCAAAGACCAGACTCAACTAACTGAGTTTTAACCGTTTGACGGTCAATACTTGCTAGTTGGCTAGCTTCAAAGCTATCGAACGTGATTTGCTCATCACCTGCCACTTCAATCACTACGGATTGTAGGACACGTTTGGCGCCACGATTGACTTCGATAACCTTACCGCTTGCTGGTGAAGTAAATTTAACACCCGGATTCTTTTTATCTTCAAAAAGAATTTGAGCTTTCTTTACTTCATCGCCTACGCGAACATGCATGGTAGGACGCATGCCAACGTACTCTTCGCCAAGCAAGGCGACTTTAGTGATGGTCTTACCATCATTAATCACCTGGGAAGGAGTTCCTGCAATAGGAAGGTCCAAACCCCTTTTTATTGTAATCATACGCACTTGCACTATTTTATCGGGAAAAAGATTCTTTTAATTGCGTAAGTTCAAGGCTTGTTTATCTTTCATGGTCGTTCTTGATAAGAGGCCAAATGAAAGTTAAACCAGCCTTAGACACGACATTTCTGTGTCCGATTTTGGCTTGTTTTAAACGCCAGAACCGCAACATCCTTTTAATAACCTCATCACAAGTATGGTATGAGATCCATTAGGTGCAATAGTCTAGCATTTTTTCGGAACCTGATGCCATGACCAATCCTCTGATAAGTCGTTTTATTTGGAAGGATTTGAATCATAAAGGCTAGCGAATAGTCATAACTTTGAAGCATCGCACAAATAACCTATTCCTTACCCCTTATGAGTATTTATTTTTATTCACTACCTAAAACAATTTCTCTCAACTTGTTCATCTCGTCAATTTGTTTAAATACTGTTAACATTCCGCTCAAAAACAGAACAAGAGAACGGCATATTCAGACGGTTCTGAACGAGTTATTTTCCACCGCCCATACACATAGGACTATCAGGTACGCCACTAATTTGCGCCTGCCACTCTTGTGGTGTGTAGGTATGAATCGAGAGTGCATGAATGTGGTTCGCTAACTCTTCTGCCAACACTTGGTTAACCTGTCGGTGACGGCCGATCAAACGCATTCCTTCAAAACTGTCACTCACCACAATGACTTTAAAATGGCTTTCCGATCCTGAAGGCACATTGTGCATGTAGCTTTCATTTTCGACTTTCAAATAATCAGGGTGAAATGCTTGATGCAATTTTTGTTCGATTATGGGTTGGATCATACCGTTGCCTTTCTTCCTCAAATAAGAGCATGAGAACATATACGAGTGTAAAGAGATTTAAGTTTAACTAGCCTTATAGAATAGCGAAAGGTTTTGGTTCCTTGTTTCTACGCCATTTGAGACAATGCATCCGTAATTATCACTACGACCTATAAAAAATTATGAAAACAGAGTTGGCACTGCATGATCAAACGTTGAGCTTGCACCGTTTCCCACATCGTTCAAACGAAACATTACAAGCTTGGGATGCGGGCGATGAATATGTGATTAATCATATTGAAGCGTTGAATTTAGCAATAGGCAAACGCATCCTTATTTTAAACGATCACTTTGGCGCTCTATCGTGTTGGTTTGCAGATAAGCATCACGTCACCATGATGAGCGACTCTTTTATTTCGCAACAAGGTACGTTAAACAATCTTCAGCGCAATCAGTGCCGCAACGTGCAATTGCTCTCAACAATGGATGCCATCCCTGAATCGGTCGATCTGGTGCTTTTTCAATTGCCCAAGAGCAATCGCCACTTGGTTTGGCAATTAAGCCAACTCCGTCAGTCCCTTGCCCAAGATTGCCCTGTGATAGCGGTCAACAAAGCGAAAGAGATCCACACATCAACCTTAAACTTATTTGAAAAGTATTTAGGTTCAACAAGCACTTCTCTTGCATGGAAAAAACACCGCCTCGTTTTTTCAGCACCGAACGTATCACCGATTGAAACGGTGGAACCCATAACTGAATGGGCCGTAGAAAGCGAATCCATC
This sequence comes from Vibrio sp. V19_P1S1T109, assembly GCF_002241375.1. Classification (NCBI taxonomy): domain Bacteria; kingdom Pseudomonadati; phylum Pseudomonadota; class Gammaproteobacteria; order Vibrionales; family Vibrionaceae; genus Vibrio; species Vibrio sp. V19_P1S1T109. The sequence goes on from NZ_NDIM01000118.1 coordinate 10,007, forward strand.
CGTCTAAAAAATCTGCCGAATGTCTACTCTGGTGAGGGATTGGATCTCGGCGCACGCTTTTTTCTACAGCATCTTCCACAAGATCCTAAGTTACAGCACATCATCGACCTTGGATGCGGCAACGGGGTGTTATCAATCAAGATGGGCCAACTCAATCCTCAAGTACGCATGACCTGCGTTGATGAAAGCTTGATGGCCGTCGAGTCTGCAAAGCTAAATTTGCTGGAGAATTTAGGAGAAGATCGCAATATTCAATGCATTGCGAATAACTGCTTAGATGGTTTTCAACAAGAGAGTAGCTGTTTAGTATTGTGTAACCCACCATTCCATCAACAACAAGCTATCACGGATCACATTGCTTGGCAGATGTTCTGTGATGCAAAGCATGTTCTTAAAAAAGGGGGACGATTATTAGTGATCGGCAATCGCCACCTCGGCTACGATGTAAAACTAGCAAGATTATTTGGCCAAGGGCAGGTAAAAACTGTCGCGACCAACCATAAATTTGTTATCTTACAAGCAACTAAATAGGCAAGGATAAGAAAGGAAATGACCATGAAAAAACTGGTTCTCGCAGCCTCAATCGCATTACTCACCGCTTGTGCCGCACCTCAGCAACAGCAAATCAACTTTATGCCTACTGCAACGACCAGCAAAAATACGGTCGTCAATAATAAAGCCTTTACTCTGGTTAGCAAAGATGTTCGATCGGCGCAATATGTGGCTTTAGTGGATAGTGGCCGCTCTAATATTGAGCCAATTCATGCCAAACAAAATGTTCGCATTGCGGTTGAGAATGCGTTGGCAGAACAATTTAGCTCTCAAGGCTATCGCTTAACAGTGAACAGCGAAAACAATGTCACCGTTGAAATTGCAGAAGCACTAGTGACGGTAAAACATAGCGTCATGTCGAATGAAATGGATGGCAGTGTCACACTTGAAATCACCGCGGAAACACCAAAAGGCAAATTGGTAAAAACGTTCAACGGAACGGCAAAACGTTCCGGTACACTCAGCGCTTCAAATGATGAGATTGAAATGGTACTCAACGATGTCATGAACTTGGTACTTAAAGAAATTGCCAATGACAGCGAACTTAATGGTTATTTACAGGAGCGCTTTTAATGTTACGCTCTCTCGTTACGACATTAGCGCTCGTCAGTTGCACTGCGTTTTCGGCGCCCAACGTCCTAATTGAGACGAACTTAGGGTCATTTACTGTTGAACTTAATACAGAGAAAGCGCCAACGACTGTCGCAAACTTCGTAAAATATGTTGAAGATGGCAGTTATGTTGGCAGCCAGTTCCACCGCGTTATCCCAGGGTTTATGGCACAAGGCGGCGGATTTGATGCGGATTTAAAACAACTCACCACTTACGCTCCCATCAAAAATGAAGCGAGCAATGGGTTGACTAATGACACCGCGACGATCGCAATGGCCCGTACCAATGATCCTAACTCGGCTACTCGCCAATTCTTTATTAACTTGGTCGATAATGATTTTCTCAACTACAACGCTCGCCCACCGGGTTATGCCGTCTTTGGTAAAGTCACGCAAGGGTTTGATGTTGTGCAAAAAATGGCTCAACAGCCGACCAGCACGAAAGGGCGAATGCAAGACGTCCCCATCGAACCAATCGTTATTACGAATGTCACACTAGAACAATAACCATACCAACGCCGATTTATCGGCGTTTGATTTTATTGGGTCGCCTTTCGACCTAAGCTGCTTTACTGACAAGGATTCGCTGTATGCCATCAACCTCCTCCTCTCTCACTTGGATGGAAACTATCCGTAGCTATCTTGATAAACGCCTATTGTGGGTATTTATGATGGGGTGTTCGAGCGGTTTTCCGTGGGTTTTGATTGGTTCAAATATGTCAGGATGGCTAAAAGATGCAGGCTTAACCACCGCTGCTATTGGTTATTTTGGCAGTGTCTTCGCAGTTTACGCGATTAATTTTCTATGGGCCCCATTGGTGGATCGCGTCAAATTACCCATTCTGACGCCATTATTAGGTCAACGCCGCAGTTGGGTATTTTTGTGCCAATCGATCATTTTGATCTGTACGTTGCTGATTGCGGGTGTCAATCCAGCCCAAAATTTGATGTTTACCTCAATACTTGCCTTGGGCATTGCGATCGCTTCTGCCACTCAAGATATCGCGATTGATGCTTTTCGTATCGATACTTTCCCCAAATCACAAGCCAATAAGCTACCACAAGCCTCCGCCATGGCCATCATGGGGTGGTGGACTGGATATTCTCTGCCGGGCTATCTCGCTTTTGTAAACGCCGATAGTATCGGTTGGAATGCAGTTTATTATGGCATGGCACTCTGTGTCGGGCTGTTAATGCTTTTCACGCTCTTGGTGGGCGAACCAAAAACACATCGCGAAGCGCTACAGCATCAAGCGGAGCTGCGACACAATCAGGTTGTTGGTTCGAAAGTCGTCGCGTGGTTCACCGTTACCGTAATCGAACCATTTCTCGATTTCTTCAAACGCAATGGCGCGCAAGTAGCACTAACCCTGCTGTTGTTTGTCTTTTTATTCAAGATTGGCGAAGCTTTTCTTGGTCGAATGTCGATTCCATTTTACAAAGAAATTGGCTTTAGCAACGAACAAATTGGCCACTACTCGAAGTTAATTGGTTGGGGAGCAACCCTATTCTTCACTTTGATTGGCAGTATGTTTAACGTGCGATTTGGTATTGTTCGCGGTTTGATGATTGGTGGCATCGCGATGTCTGCCAGTAATTTGATGTTTTCGTGGATCGCTCAAGTTGGCCCTAATGAGCATCTGTTCTTGGCGACCATAATTGTCGATAACTTTACCACTGCGTTTTCCACCGTGGCCTTTGTTTCGTTTCTTACTGTGTTAACAGGGCAGGCATTTTCAGCAACGCAATATGCGCTATTGGCCTCTCTAGGAAACTTTGGCCGCACCACGCTGGCTTCCTTTAGCGGGGAGTTGGTCGACTATCTCAATAATTGGTCACTATTCTTTATTATTACCGCACTGATGGTAGTACCAAGCCTTATCATGCTCTACTCACTGCGCCATTATTTTACTGATTTACTGCAAAAAGCTCGGCAGAGAGACATCGATGATATTGCCAAGCAAGGCATTGATAAGCGTTAGATGAAAAAAAGGTCGTACAATACGACCTTTTTTAATTTGATGTGCCTGCTATGGACTACGGATAGAGACCTTTACCAAATAAGTTAAACACTCTCGCAACACCTTGCGTAAACAGCATCGGCTCAGTTAGCACCGTTAAGCATAAACAATCTTCATCCACTTTGGTAAAAGGGCTGTGTTTAATACTCGCATCTCTTTGAATGAAATCACCCACTTTATAATGCCCATCTTCATCACTGAAGCCACCATGGAGCACCAAGGTCGACTCAACCCCTTTGTGTGTATGCTGAGGGATCTGCACGTTGTGATTGATGTACATCAGGTTCATGCGAGAGTCTTCAGCAATATCTAGGTGGGCACTAAAAACTTTACCACCATAGCTGCGCCACTCGCCTTTGAAGCGAATCAGTTGGCTCAGCGTACTAGGCAGCATCATAACGCGATCATTGACTTTAATTTCTATCGACTCAGGCTTACGCAAGGTCGATGGGTGTAGAGTATCCAGTGCTGTGATCGTTTCAAACATCTGGTTTAAATGATCATCATTAGAAACGGCCATTCTTTGTTGCGGCAACGATTGGCTCAGCAATGCTTCGGCGGCCCGAGTTTCTAAGTATTGAACCTGTTGACGACACTGAGTACAGAGTTCAAGGTGAGTGGCAATCATAATGCCATGCGCCGCATCAATTGAACCATTGGCATACTGCTGCAGTACTTCGTTGCTTGGATGGTGGCTCATAATTGCTCCGCTTGAATAGAATGTCTAAGTTTTTCAACGGCTAGTCGTAAACGCGATTTGACAGTACCGAGAGGAATATTGAACATCTCCGCAACCTGCTGCTGGGGCAGTTCTTCAAGATACACCGCCTTCACGATGGCTTGCTGAGCTTCAGGCAACAACGCCACAAACTTTAATATTTCCTCTTTTAACATGTCATGTTCAGGACAATAATGTTCAACCAAATCAGGTGGGCAGTAGTCAGTTGGCCAAATATCATCGGCATAAACATGTAAATCTCGTCCGCGCTGCTTACGCAGGAGATCAAAACACAAATTGCGTGCAATCGTGTAAACCCACGTCGAAAGCGAACTTTTTCGGTTATCGAATAGGTGAGATTTCTGCCACACCGTGGTCATGGTTTCTTGCACCATTTCTAACGCCACTTGCTCACTGCCTACATGCTTAAACGCAAACTGTTGTAAGCGAGGAGAGAAATAACGAAACACTAAGGCAAACGCCTGCTTATCACGTTGCTTGACACGTTCCATGCATTCAGCCCAGTCTTGCTTGGTGTAGCTTGGGCTTAGCGACACACTATGCTGAGAATCACTGCTCATGCTGCGCTCTTCCTTTAGGAGTAACCGTTGTTATTGGCATACAGTAGCCATGAACCTTTATACGTGAGTAATGCATACATCGATCACTCGTCGTATTCTTTTTTATGCAGAGCCACTACTACAGAGCGACTTCTCGTTTAAGTTTACTGCACGCTTTCAAAGTTAGTGTGAGACTTCGATAACCTGCAACAAAAAATCAACCGCACTGTGCGCGTCATCCTGTCTCATTAAATCATCAAATTGTTGAATCGAGATAGGGAGCAGCTCTAGCCATCGCTGCGCCACCCAACTGGCATCATCAAAAAAACAGTGTGAATAGAGCTCGCCAAGCTGAGGGAATTGCTGATAAACCGCTTGTAGCTGGTGGCTTAAATACCATTCGTGAGGTTCTAAATCTCTTACTGGCCAACTGGGCAATGACGTGACCTGAGCAACTCGCAGGCCATCAAATTCGCTCACTACTGACTCTATTTTAAAGCGCTCCATTCCCATCACGGTTAATCCTAACATCCCATTGTCGAGCGCTTCAAAATCAACAATCTTAACCAACATCCCAAATTTAGATAACTGATTTGCTTTATTGCCTTTTTTATTATCAATCAAACAAATCCCAAATGTAGAGTCAGACTGGCTGGATTGAGTGACCATCCTCTTATACCTTGATTCAAAGATCCGTAGCTTCATTTTCCCTTCTGGTAAAACGATTGAAGCTAAAGGAAACAGCATCAATTTCTTCATCATTCATCACTCTTCATCATGCCCGTCAATAAATACGTTGAAGATTACAAAACGATCACTAACTAAAAATGTTGGTTTATCGATTTGCATAAAACAATACCAAAGCAAACGTTTAAGTGATTAAAATCACATTAAAGATGCAAACGAACGAAATATTAATTTAGTTCCGCGCAAATATTCATTATCGTGATAGTGATCACCAAATTTGTTCACTTTTGCATTCGCAATCACTTTTAATTGAGATTTTTATCGTTATTATTCGGGCCAATTGAAC
>NZ_NDIM01000089.1:0-44580 GCF_002241375.1 Vibrio sp. V19_P1S1T109
GAAAAATTGTTTGCAAAGGTCACAAAAGTGTCATAATTGTTTCCCATAATGCATAGCGTTGATTACATAGAAAGGTTATTCAAATGTCTAGAAGGATTCTGGTTGTTGAAGACGAAGCACCCATTCGCGAAATGTTGTGTTTCGTGCTTGAGCAAAAAGGTTATCAAGCTGTTGAAGCGGAAGATTACGCCACGGCGGTGAGTAAACTGGCTGAACCCTTTCCCGATCTTGTGTTATTAGATTGGATGTTGCCCGGCGGGAGTGGTATCAACTTTATTAAGCATATGAAGCGTGAAGAATTAACACGCAACATTCCTGTTGTGATGTTAACCGCCCGTGGTGAAGAAGAAGATAAAGTTCGCGGCCTTGAAGTGGGTGCGGATGATTATATAACTAAACCTTTTTCGCCTAAAGAGTTGGTAGCTCGTTTGAAAGCGGTTATCCGGCGCGTCACACCGACAGCTCTGGAAGATGTGATCGACGTGCAAGGATTGAAGTTAGATCCTGTCTCTCATCGAGTAACGGCCAATGATAATGCCTTAGAGATGGGGCCGACGGAATTCAAAATGCTACACTTCTTTATGACGCACCAAGAACGCGTCTATAGCCGTGAGCAGTTATTGAACAATGTGTGGGGTACCAACGTTTATGTTGAAGACCGCACTGTCGATGTTCATATACGCCGTCTGAGAAAAGCGTTAGAAGAGGCTGGCCACGATAAATTAATTCAAACAGTACGTGGTGCCGGTTATCGCTTTTCATCCAGAACATAAAGGATTAATTAAGGTACGAAATGGTTGAACGTTTAACGTGGAAAAGGCTGGCTTGGGAGCTGGCTTTTTTTTACTCTCCTTGGATTATCGTTGGCTGGATCTTTGGCCATATGGCTTGGCTGCTGCTAGCGGCTACGGCGTTGCAACTGATTTGGCATTTGCATAACCAAATGCGTTTGTCGGCTTGGTTGTGGGATGAAAAACGTTTAACGCCGCCTTCCGGGACTGGAAATTGGGAATACCTGTTTAATGGGATTTACCGTTTACAGCAACGCCAACGTAAAAAACGCAAAGAACTGACCAATTTGATCCGCCGCTTTCGTAACGGGGCTGAGTCGCTACCCGATGCGGTGGTGGTGTTCCGTGACGAAGGGAATATTGTTTGGTGTAACCGACTTGCACAGCACCTGCTCGGTTTTCGCTGGCCAGATGATGCAGGTCAACCTATCTCAAATTTATTGCGCGCCCCTGATTTTATCAAATATCTGCAAAAAGATGATTTCACAGAACCACTTGAAATGCGCTCTCCACTTAATGTGGAGCGAATGCTAGAGCTGCGTATTGTGCCTTACACAGAAGGTGAGCATTTGATGGTTGTGCGTGATGTCACTCAGTTGAAACAGTTAGAAGGCATGCGCCGAAATTTCTTTGCTAACGTTTCTCATGAACTGAGAACGCCGATGACGGTGTTGCAAGGGTATCTTGAGATGACAGAAGATCCTGACATGCTGGTAGGGCCGATGTGGCCTAAGGCACATGGAGTGATGACTGAGCAGTTAAACCGTATGAACAGTTTAGTCAATCAACTGCTGACGTTGTCAAAAATTGAAGCGGCGCCTATGCATGAGCTGGATGAAGTGGTTGATGTTCCGGCTATGTTGGAAGTACTTGAAAAAGAAGCGATCAGTTTAAGTGGCGATCATCATCACCGACTGTATTTTGATGTCGATAAGCGACTTAAAGTATTGGCCGATGAAGATCAACTGCGCAGTGCTATATCAAACCTTGTTTATAACGCCGTCAAATATACGCCTCCGGGAGCGGAAATTAATGTGCGTTGGTATCAAAACGCGCAAGGTGCTTGTTTAGACGTGGTAGATAAAGGGGAAGGGATTGAGCCACAGCATTTACATCGTTTAACGGAACGTTTTTATCGTGTCGATAAAGCACGTTCGCGAGATACTGGAGGAAGTGGGCTTGGGCTCGCGATTGTTAAGCATGCATTGTCACATCATGACACGCATTTGCAGATTCACAGTGAAGTGGGTGTTGGCAGCAAATTCTCTTTTATTTTGCCTAAACGTTTGGTTGTGCTGTCATGATACATCGCATATTTACAGCCTTTCTCTATTTTTACTTGCTGGTTACCACGAACGCCGTGATCGCTCAGCCGCTCATGGATTACTCAAAAACTAACGGTGTTGCAGGTAGTTTACTTTCTGTGGGGTCAGACACTCTTTCAGGAATGACGACGCTCTGGGTTGAAGAGTTTAATACGATCTACCCAAATATCAATGCTCAAGTACAAGCCTCAGGTTCTTCCACAGCGCCTCCTGCTTTAACTGAAGGAACGGCGCAATTTGGCCCAATGAGTCGACCGATGCGTGGTCGTGAGATTGAAGCATTTGAACGCGCACACGGTTATAAGCCGACGGCATTGCGGGTTGCGATAGATGCCATTGGTATTTTTGTACATCGAGATAATTCAATCAAAGGGCTTAATTTTACTCAATTAGATAGTATTTTCTCATCCACGTTGCGCTGCGGTGCTACACAACCGACCAATACTTGGGCGCAATTGGGCGTTGATGAGGATTGGGCCAAGCGGGGAATTCAACTGTTTGGCCGAAATTCGGTGTCGGGAACTTATGGCTATTTCAAACAAAACGCACTGTGTGGTGGCGATTTCAAAAAGGGAGTAAACGAGCAGCCGGGATCGGCATCGGTTGTACAATCGGTTGCCTCATCGATCAATACTATCGGTTATTCTGGTGTTGGTTATCAGGTTTCTGGTGTGAAATTGATTCCGATAGCCAAACAAGGCGATCAGTTTATTGCCGCAAGTTATGAAAATATTCTATCAGGTGCTTATCCGTTATCTCGCTATTTGTATGTGTATGTGAATAAACATCCTAATCAGGATCTGCCACCCATGCAGCGCGAATTTATCCGTTTCATTTTTTCTAAGCAAGGACAAGCGATTGTTGGGAAAGATGGTTATGTGCCTGTCAGTGCCGAGTTTGCTCAACAAGAACTAGCCAAAGTGGGCATAAAATAACGAGCGGTTCGCTCGCTATTTTTTTAATCAAACCCAATTCAATTTAAACATTGAGCTGCCAACCGACACTTCGCCAATACTGTTGTTCGCACATCAGATCCGCATGTAATAATTTATTATTTTCTAACCAATTGGCGTCTTCACATTCAAGTTTCCACTCATCATCTTTTGCGCTGAGCGTTAACTCAGGAAGAGGATCATCATTACGTTGGCTATTGACAACAATCGCTAAACGCAACACGCGGATGAGGCCAATAATGTGCTTTTTCTTAAACAAGGTGAAATCATTCATTTCTTGCAGCTTGAGGGATTTGCGTTGAAAGCGCGCTAAGGTCGACAGCACTTGCTGTTGCTCGCTGTTAAAACCGGGCATGTTGGTGTGACGCAAGATATAAGCAGAGTGTCGGTGAAAGCCTTGTAAGTTGATGCTCAATCCCACCTCATGCAATAACGCTCCCCATTCCAAAAGATCAAACAGTTCGCTGCCTTTTTTCAATCCTAGCTCTGGGGTCACATTCTGTAGGAATTCCTTCGCATGGCCTTTGACTTTAGCGGCATGCTCTAAGTCGACTAGATGCTTCATCGCGAGGTTTTCAGTGGTGCGTAAACGGATATCGGAATACTTGAACCGATCTTCCATCTCATAAAGCAAACCTTCTCGTAATGCACCATCAGAAAAATGCATCTCTTTCACACGCAGCGATTTTAAAACCGCGCTTAAAATGGCAACTCCCGCAGCAAAAACGGGTTTTCTATCGTCAGTCAATGCGCTGAGTTCGATCTCATCAATACTTTGCCATTCACAGAGTTTTTCAATGAGTTTATTGACTCGCTCAAGCGTGATGATGCCATCATCAAAGCCCAAACCAATCAGTACTTCGTGAATGGCTTTGATGGTTCCTGACGAGCCGAAGGCGACTTCCCACCCTTTTTTGCGATATTTCGCCGCAATAGATTCGATTTTTTGCTCGGCGGCTAATATCGCATGAGCGAAGTTTCTGCTTGAAAGCCTACCATCAGCGAAGTAACGGTCGGTATAGCTGACGCATCCCATTTGCTTGCTGTTGATTAGGTCTGGATCAAACCCTTGGCCAATCACCATCTCGGTACTACCGCCACCGATATCCACCACCAACATAGACGCTGCTTGAGGTTGAGTATGTGCCACGCCTAAATAAATTAAGCGTGCTTCCTCAGCTCCGGGAATGATTTCAATAGGGAAAGGCAGTACCTGTTTGGCTCGTTGCAAGAATGTATGAGCATTATTGGCTTGACGCAGCGTATGCGTGGCCGCGATGCGCACGTTTTCAGGTTCGAAACCTTGCAACCGCTCGGCAAACATCGCTAAGCATTCAAGTCCTCGCTCTATGGCATCGGCATCCAAATTTTTTTGTTCATCTAACCCAGCCGCCAAGCGTACACGTTGCTTATGGCGGCTCACCAGTTGTAGATCTTGATCGACGACTTTGGCCACCACCATATGAAAGCTGTTAGAGCCTAAATCGATGGCCGCAATATCGCGAATAGTATTAGTTGGGTTGATTGTCATGTAAGGGTTCTTTGCTCTTTCTGGTCTGTCTTTCTACATTCTTAAGATAGTCGTAGATGGCAAATTGTGAACGCACTTTTTTACGGTTACCACGTTCTACATAATTATTGCTCATCTCTTTGTCTATCCAGCGCGCTTTCACTGTATCGGTAAATTGTAAATTCATAATGTCAATCATACGCTGTTTCAAGCGTGGGTCACGAATTGGTGTCGTTACTTCGATACGATGATCGATATTGCGCGTCATCCAGTCGGCAGAGGAGATATACACCAGCGGGTTGCCATCATTATGCGTAATAATGACACGAGGGTGTTCCAAAAAGCGATCAACGATGCTGATGATTTTGATATTGTCACTCACGCCCTCAATTCCCGGAACCAGTGAACACATACCCCGGACGATCATCTTAATTTGTACGCCCGCGCTGCTTGCGCCATACAGTTTATTGATTAACCCTTTATCCACTAAGTTATTTAACTTTAAAGTGATTGCGGCTTTTTTACCAAGTTTCACATTGGCGATTTCACTGTCGATTAATCGATAAAGCTGAATACGAGAGTTTCTTGGCGACACAATGAGATGGCTAAATTTAACTGGGCGGTAAGGGTTTTCAATATAGCCAAACACGTTTCGTACTTCGGTAGCAATTTCATTGTCGGCGGTCAGGAGTGAAAAGTCCGTATAGATACGGGCGGTTTTTTCATGGAAGTTGCCTGTGCCTATGTGTGCGTAGCGAACGATGTTGTCCTGTTCTTTGCGGCTAATGAGCAGCAATTTAGAGTGAATTTTTAATCCGGGAGCCCCGAAAATTACTTGGACCCCCGCTTCGGTCAAAATACGTGACCATTCAATGTTGGCTTCTTCATCAAACCGTGCTTGTAACTCAACCACTACCACCACTCGTTTGCCATTGTGTACTGCATCGACGAGCGAGTTCATTAAGCGAGAATCTTTGGCAACACGATAAATATTGATTTTGATGCTGATCACTTTGGGATCAAACGAGGCTTGTCTTACCAACTCGGTAATGTGTTCAAATGAGTGGTAAGGATAGTGAAGTAGAATATCCTGAGCGCGAATTGCATCAAATGCATTGGCAAAACCTTCAAAGTCAGCACATTGCATCGGTGGTAGCGGCTTGTTTTCTAAATAGTCACGCCCCACGTTTGGGAACCCAATGAAATCTTTAAAGTTATGGTAACGACCACCAGGAAGAAGGCTATCATAGTGCGATATTTTGAGTTTTTCGCACAAGAATTTAAGCATTTTTGTCGGCATTTCACGTTCATAAACAAAGCGTACGGGCATAGCACTTAAGCGTTGATTCAACCCTTCTGACATCTGTTCTAACAAACTGTATTCGACTTCCCGTCGCAAGTCATATTCCGCATCACGTGTCATTTTCATCGCGTAACCCGTGAGCTCTTCATAGTCAAAAAATCCGCGGAAAATCTCATCGAGACAGTGGCGAATGATGTTGTCCAATAAGATGATGGTTTTGCGGCGTTTGCCCTTTTGCTCCGGCACCATGACAAAGCGCGGTAGGTGGTCTGTCGGGATTTCAATCAGCGCATATTGGCTGCGGTCATTGTGTTTGAGATCAACGGCAATGTAGGCGTATTCATCTTTCAAAAATTGCATGACATCAATGTCGTCAGTCATGAGCAGCGGTGTGATATGCGGGCGTACTTCTTTATGGAAATACTTGGTGATCCATTTTTTCTGAGTCTCATCCAACTGCGTTTCGTTAACCAAGAAGATACGGCGACGTGCCATTTCTAAAATAAGCTCATTATAGAGATTGTCGAAATCTTGGTTGAGTTTGAACGCCTTACTTTGCATTCGTGTCAGCAAGTGCTTGGTAGTATCGTTACCACCACGTTCTCGGTTGATCAAAATTTGCCGTTTTACATCGGAAAAGCGAACTTTATAGAACTCATCCAGATTGTTAGAAAAAATACCTAAAAATCGTATTCTCTCGATTAAAGGCACGGTTTTGTCTGCGGCTTCTTGCAATACGCGTTCATTAAACGAAAGCCAGCTCAATTCCTTGTCGATATACAACTTGTCCGTACTCATTCATGTTACCTTTTAACTCAATTGACGTTTTTTACTGACTCACCCTCTGTGTGCTGATTGTGCGATTCTGCACAGCAATCAATTCGGGTATTGATGATTATGCAAACTATGCCTTTTATGTGACATTTTTATTTCAAGTAGGCAAGTTGAGTATAGTTGTTTTATTTTCAGTCGTTTATTGCGAGTTGTAATATACTTGTCACGAAAATTACATATTATACGCAGACAAGAAAAAGGGTAGAGAGAGCAATGGCACCAAGTGAATTTTCATTGAAGGAACGTGACAGAAAACGGTTGATAAAAGACCGTTTGGTTCGCCTTGCAGTGAGTTTTGGTGGCGTGAGTGTACTTGGCGCTTTAGTGCTGATTTTTGTCTATCTTGCGATGGTTGTTTTCCCTCTGTTTGGTAGCGCAAAAATTGAAAGGAACGTGGCGCAAGTGAGTATAACCACTTCCAATCCTCAATTTTTGGCCATAGATGAATACGGCGAGAATGCCTTTGTTGTTGACCTTGATGGCAGCATGAACTTTTGGCCCTTGGACGGCAAAACGGAACACGCATTGTGGTCGGATAGTCTCCCTATTCGCGTTGATCTTTTTAGCCAAGCTCCCCCGCTGGATGGATGGTTTGCCGCTAGCAATGTGGCGGGAGAGGTCTTTATTGCTCGCCCTAAATTCAGTTATCTGCATAGCGTGGAAGGTCGCCAGTTTTCTCCTTATCTTGAGCGCGTCAGTTTACCCTCTACATTTCGGTTGACTCATAAAACGCAAACGTTACGCCAGTTTGCCTTCGCTGTTACTGATGAGGCACTTTTCTTCGCTTCTTATCTCGATAATGATGAGGTGATAGTACAAACCTTAACGAGTGATAACGTCGAGCCAATTCAGCGCTTTGTGTTTCAAGGCTCATTTCCTTCTTTGGACCAATTGCTTTTTACGCCAGATGGTAAAACGCTTTATCTTCGCTCAGGGTCCGAATTGGTTGTTGCAGTTAAGAGTCGTCAAGGTTATTTCGTGCGAGAAGTGGTTGATTTAAGCCAAGGTAATTCCGATCGAGCCGTGACACAAATCAACTTATTGTCCGGTGCTTATTCGCTACTGGTGACTCACCGTAACGGCTTAGTGTCACAATGGTTTGATGTGCTGCAAAATGAAGAACGTCAACTGACTCAGATTCGTAAGTTTAAATTAGCGCCGCAGGTGACGCTGTTACTGCCGGATACTTATCGCAAAGGTTTTTACAGTTTCTACCCTAATGGCACAATCCAAAGTCACTATACGACCAGTGAAAAACTGGTGTTGTTTGAGAGGATGTACAACAAAGCCCCTCAATTGGCCGCCATGTCCAATAATGAGCTTTATCTCGCTACGTTAAGCGAGCAGAAGATCAGCGTGGCAAAAGTGGATAATGATTATCCTGAAATATCACTCTCATCATTGTGGCAAAAAGTGTGGTACGAAAGTTATCCTGAGCCTCAATATGTGTGGCAATCGACGTCAGCGAACGATGAATTTGAGCCTAAGTTTAGTCTAGTACCGATAGCCTTTGGCACTCTTAAGGCCGCAGCATACGCAATGTTATTTGCGATACCGATTGCGGTGTTTGGCGCGATTTACACGGCTTATTTTATGTCACCGAGAATGCGCCGAGTGGTGAAGCCGTCGATTGAATTGATGGAAGCGTTACCAACCGTCATTATTGGTTTTTTAGCGGGGTTGTGGTTTGCGCCATTAATTGAAAGCCATCTCGCGGCGGTCGGAGCGCTGCTGCTATTTTTACCCATTGTGATGTTACTCGTTGGGCTAGGTTGGCACCTATTACCGAGAGCATGGGTGCGAAATTTCTCAAATGGATGGCACGCATTGATACTAATCCCCGTATTAGTCGTTAGTGCAGTGGTTATCTTTTCGTATAGCAGCCAAATTGAAGTTTGGCTATTTGATGGCGATATTCAGATTTATCTCGCGCAAAACGGCATCGATTTTGATCAGCGTAATGCGCTGGTGGTTGGTTTTGCTATGGGCTTTGCCGTCATTCCAACCATTTTCACTATTGCGGAAGATGCGATCTTTTCCGTACCTAAACATCTTTCTGATGGGTCATTAGCATTAGGCGCAACACCTTGGCAGACATTAACCAAAGTCGTGTTGTTAACGGCAAGTCCTGGCATATTCTCGGCGATCATGATGGGGTTGGGGCGAGCCGTCGGAGAAACAATGATCGTTCTTATGGCGACGGGTAATACACCCATTTTAGATTGGAATATTTTAGAAGGGATGCGCACCTTATCGGCAACGATTGCGGTTGAGTTACCAGAGTCGGAAGTGGGAAACTCCCATTACCGGTTGCTTTTTTTAGCGGCACTATTGCTACTCATGTTCACCTTTTGTGTGAACTCGATTGCTGAATGGGTCAGACAAAGGTTGCGTGCCAAATATCGCGCTTTGTAATCAATTGGGAAAAATCATCACAAATGTTTAAGTGGTTTCAATCAGGTTCACCTTGGATATGGTTAACAGGCGGTGCTGTCAGCATCAGCCTGATTTCGGTATTGGGCTTGCTCCTGTTTATTGGTTGGAAAGGATTAACCTATTTTTGGCCGACGCCACTTTATCAATGGCAAACTCAAGAGGGGCAAGCACTGGTTGGTCAGCTCTACTCTGAGGAAAATGTGTCATTAACACACTTAAGAGCGTTAGATATTACATGGCCCAAAGCCATACTGGATGCTGGGGAAGTGAAGCGGCTCAGTATCAAAGTCGCTAACCGAGAGCGAAATCATGCGGACTTTGTCTCGATACTGGATGTTAAACTGTCGGATAAACAAATGCCTAGCGGGTGGGCGGTAATAGAACGTAAGAGTAACGGACAGTTTTATGGCAAGCCGATTGTTTATGTGCAAACCGATGGAAGCGAGAGTTCGGATGTTCAGACCATGCTCGCTGCAGGAATGCAGGATGTCGCGTTATTGAGAGAGCAAATTGACGATGTGATTGACCAAGAGATCCGAGTCATTGGCTTTGCCGCGGAAAAATTACGTTTAGAGAAGCGTCGTAAAGAACTCAATGGAAAGCTAGAACGAACCTATTTAGAGCACTATTTTCATAAAAAGCAGGATTTGGATAGCCAATTAGCTATTGCCGAACAAAAGTTAGATGCGCTGCGCCAGCAAATGAATGGGCCGTCGTTGATTGTTGAAGAGATGAGTGGGCAACGAGTGGCGATTCCACTTAGCCAAATTCTCGATATTTGGTATCCCAATGATATGACTTTGGGGCAAAAATTGGTCCAGTGGGGAAAGCAGGTGTGGCTCTTCCTATCAGAAGATCCCCGAGAATCGAACTCTGAAGGCGGCGTATTTCCAGCCATCTTTGGTACAGTGCTGTTGGTGTTGTTGATGTCGATTATTGTCATGCCACTTGGTGTTGTAGCGGCTATTTATCTGCACGAATACGCAAAAGAGAATCTGTTTACTCGTATCATTCGAGTTGCAGTTATCAACCTTGCTGGTGTGCCATCGATTGTTTATGGGGTGTTTGGTCTTGGTTTTTTTGTTTACACCATAGGCTCCTCGATTGATACGCTACTCTATAGCGAAAGGTTACCGGCCCCCACTTTTGGCACGCCTGGCTTACTGTGGTCGGCGCTCACATTAGCGGTGTTAACTCTACCCGTAGTGATTGTGACGACGGAAGAAGGGTTAACACGGATTCCCAGCGCAGTACGCCATGGCTCGTTAGCATTGGGCGCTACCCATTTTGAGACGATTTGGCGCATAGTATTGCCGATGGCAAGCCCTGCGATTATTACTGGGCTTATTCTCGCCATTGCGCGAGCCGCGGGTGAGGTTGCCCCTTTGATGCTGGTGGGTGTGGTCAAACTGGCGTCAAGTTTGCCTGTGGATGGCGAATTTCCCTTTGTACATCTTGAGCGAAAATTCATGCACTTAGGTTTTCATATTTACGATGTTGGTTTCCAAACGACCAACATCGAAGCGGCTAGGCCACTGGTGTACGCCACTTCATTTTTATTGGTGACAGTGATTGTGGCACTGAATTTAACGGCCATCAGTATCCGCAATAACTTGCGTGAGAAATATCGAACGTTAGGGCAAGATTAATTATGTTTTCCATCAATCAAACTTTGGGTTATCACGCCCCGTTAGATGTTAATAATCTGAGCGATCAACAAACGGCGATTGCGATTGAAGATCTGAATCTGTTCTATAAACAGACTTGTGCGCTGAGCCATATCTCAATGCGTATTCCCAAAGGACAAGTAACGGCGTTTATCGGCCCTTCCGGTTGTGGTAAGTCAACCTTACTGCGCTGTATTAACCGGATGAACGATCTGGTCGAAGGGTGTCGAGTTGAAGGTGAAGTCAAACTTCATGGTAGAAACGTCTATCACCCAGATGTAGATGTTGCCACGTTGCGCCGCCGAGTGGGGATGGTATTCCAACGACCTAACCCATTTCCGAAATCCATTTATGAAAACGTGGTGTATGGACTTCGTCTACAGGGAATTAAAAATAGCCGTACCTTAGATGACTCCGTTGAGCGAGCTTTAAGAGCCGCTGCGTTATGGGATGAAGTGAAGCATCGCCTACATGAAAATGCATTTGGCCTTTCGGGTGGGCAGCAGCAACGCTTAGTGATCGCCAGAGCGATTGCTATTGAGCCAGAGGTGCTGTTGCTTGATGAGCCCACGTCTGCTTTGGATCCTATTTCTACTTTGACCATCGAAGAGTTGATTAACGATCTCAAAACCAAATACACAGTGGTGATTGTGACGCATAACATGCAACAAGCGGCAAGAGTGAGCGACCATACGGCTTTTATCCATATGGGAAAATTGATTGAGTATGCGGATACTGACTCTATTTTCACCTCCCCATTGAAAAAACAGACGGAAGACTATATTACTGGTCGATATGGTTAATACTTTCGTCAATAGCGATATTCAAAAGGAACGATGATGCATCTAGGTCGCCACATTTCAGGACAGTTCAATGTTGAACTTGAATCGATTCGCACTCATGTATTGACGATGGGCGGGCTGGTAGAGCAACAACTCTCTTTTGCGATGCAAGCATTGCATAAAGATGATGCCGATCTGGCCAGAAAAGTCGTTCGGGATGATCACAAAGTGAATGCGATGGAAGTTTCTATTGATGAGGCTTGCACGCGTATTATCGCTAAGCGACAACCGACAGCCAAGGATCTGCGCTTGATCATGGCGATCATCAAAACCATTACCGACCTTGAACGAATTGGTGATGTTGCCACCAAAATTGCCTACGTCACTATCGAAAGCCCTTCACCTAAAGAGAGCAAATTTCGAGTTTCTCTTGAACCCTTATGCCGGCAAGCCATTGCAATGTTGCACCAAGTGTTGGACGCTTTTGCGCGGATGGATCTTGAATCTGCTGCTGAAGTGTACCGCTTGGATGACAAGCTGGATGCCGAATACGAAGCCGTGATACGCCAACTGATGACCTATATGATGGAAGACCCTAAAAATATTCCACATATATTACAAGTCATGTGGTCTGCACGAGCCATCGAACGCGTGGGCGATCGCTGCCAGAATATCTGCGAATACATCATCTATTTTGTCAAAGGTAAGGATGTGCGCCACTTAGGTAAACAATCGATTGATGACATCCTCAAATAGCCTTTTGGGTAAAGTAAGGCGAAGGAAAGTTATTCACCTTACATCAAGACATAACGGTCGCCGAAGTTAAGAAAGCTGGCGTAATACCTCTTGGATTTTAGCCGGATCGGTAATTGGGATGAGGGTGTCATCGACAGACTCTTGGCCCATTTTCACCGCATTGGCGATCATATCCATGCTACTTGCACGCGTGGTTTTGCCGGACAAATGCACTTCAGTGATGCCCGTTTCACGGATAATGTCAGTCACGTTTGATGCGTTTAAGCCAGCCCCAGCCATAATAGAGAATCGACCATTCGCCAGTTTCACCATGTGTGCAATTACGGCTCGTCCTGCATAGGCATCTGGCGCTAACCCTGAAGTAAGTACACGCTCACACCCTAATTTTGCAATGTCTTCAATCGCTTGTTCATAGCTGTGGCATTGATCAATCGCACGGTGGAAAGTGGTACCCAATCCTTGCGCGGCTTGCATCATCAGTAAGCTTGCTTCAAGGTTGATGGTGCGATTCGGATTCAAAATACCAAAGACGATGCCGTCTAGTCCCGCCTGTTTTGCCATCTCGATATCGATCAACATCGAATCGAGATCATCCTGATCATAAAGAAAGTCGCCTTGACGCGGACGAATCATCGCGTAAACAGGAACGCTCGATATTTGTGCGGCCTTTTTCATTAAACCAAAGCTGGGCGTCAGTCCACCCAATGCGAGCGACGAACACAATTCAATGCGAGTAGCCCCGCCTTTAATGGCGTTGTGTAGCGATTCAATATTATCAATACACACTTCAACTTGAATATTCATAGCAAAGTCCTGCTGGAAAAATTTGGTTAATGTTAGCAAGTTAGAGTAGTGACGTCTGTGTGATTGAGGTAAGAAATAGGGGTAAAGTTTACCAACCAATGCTGCCTCATTTTCGCTAAATGAATGCCAAAGAAAAAGCCCAAAGCGTTAGCTTTGGGCTTGGATAAGGACTTTACTTCTTAACTGATTGGCGATGCGTTTTACGCTTTATTATATGTCCAACCATTGACCCGAGTTGAGCGCGGGCTAAGGAGAATTATTTCTTGCCTAGGTCGTCTGAGTGCTCAGCTAGGAATGCTGCAACACCTTTTGGAGATGCATCCATACCGGCTTTGCCTTCTTCCCACTGTGCTGGGCACACTTCACCGTTCTTTTGGTGGAAGTTAAGCGCATCAACCATACGTAGCATTTCGTCGATGTTACGGCCTAGTGGTAGGTCGTTCACAACTTGGTGACGTACAAGACCATCTTCGTCGATGAGGAAAGAACCACGGAAAGCAACGCCTGCTTCTGGGTGCTCAACATCGTACGCTTTACAGATTTCGTGCTTCACGTCAGCGATTAGCGGGTATTTTACTTGGCCAATGCCACCGTTTTCGATAGCGGTATTACGCCATGCGTTGTGAGAGAATTGAGAATCGATAGATACACCGATTACTTCAACGCCTTTCGCTTGGAAATCTTCGAAGCGTTTGTCAAAAGCGATAAGCTCTGATGGGCAAACGAAAGTGAAGTCTAGTGGGTAGAAGAAAACAACCGCTTTCTTACCTTTAGTAAATTCTGCGAAGTTGAAGCTATCAACGATTTCACCGTTACCAAGAACAGCTGCTGCAGTAAAATCAGGGGCTTTACGACCAACTAGTACCATTTTTTTGCTCCTAAGAATAAGGTTTAGTTCCAAACCAGTGATGAGCACTGGTCCAGTCCGTTTTTGAACGAGACAAACTATAGTACAGATTGTAGGATAGTAAAAAGCGAAATAAATAGATTAGTCTCATCGAAAAAAGCGATGAGCTCTAATGACGGAATCAGAAACGGTACTCAAACAAGATAGTAGTAGAACGATGAATAAATGGCCCAGTTTGAAGCAGTTGCACTATTTAGTAACACTCTACGAAACACGGCACTTTAGTGATGCCGCTGAACGTTGTTTTGTTAGTCAATCTACCCTAAGTAAAGGGATCCAAAATTTAGAGGAATTAATAGGCTGCCCGCTTTATGAAAAGGATAAGAAAGCTCCGTTAGTGTTTACTCAAGCGGGAGAGCTGGTTGTTAGCCAAGGAAGAGAGTTACTTGCCAAAGGACAAGATTTAGTGGAACTCGGCAAGGTTTGCCAAGGCGATGAGATGCAAGGTCAGCTTAAGCTGGGTTGTATTCCAACCATTGCTCCATTTTTACTGTGTGATTTAGTGCAAGAAGTGAATGTCCGCTTTCCGAAGTTGAACTTATTATTACGAGAAGATACGACGACGAACCTTTTGGCTGCACTGCGTCATGGAGAGCTTGATGTGTTGATTTTGGCTTTGCCTGTCGATATCGGCAAAATGGAGAGCCGAGTCGTGGGGATTGATCCATTCAAAATGGTGATCAGCCGTCATCAAATGGATAGCATCCGTGTGCCAATCAAGTATGCTGACCTGCCTGATGAATCGGTGTTTTTGCTCGAAAATGTGCATTGTTTAACGGATCATGCTGTGTCGGCTTGCAAGTTAACCGCCAAAGAGAAAATTAATCCATTTACCGCAACCAGTTTACATACCTTAGTGCAGATGGTCGCCAATGGTTTAGGGACGACTTTCATTCCACAAATGGCAATCAATCATGGCTTAGTTGAAAACCAAAATTTAGTGGTCATCGAGCCTCCTGGTCAGCAAGCGTATCGAGAGATTGGTTTAGTTTGGCGGCCAAGTTCATCGCGAACTCACACTTTTAAGCAGTTAGCGGATGTGGTTTCTGGTTTACTTTAGCGATTAGTCTTACTCTTTCCTTTGCCTAAAAAATCAAAAAGTCACTTTTAATGTGGCTTTTTTTAGTTTTTTATTCTGTTAGTGTTTTTAAACTTGTAAAATTTTACAAACAATTCTTGATGAAGTTTTCATAAAATCAAAAATCTTTACAGCCACAATTTTACACATCCTATTTTCTCTTGCGTTTAAAAATAAGCCATCTGTCTCGCTCGGTTAGTCGTAAATTCAAGCCTTACTGCGTCCCACATCATTTCGAACGTCTGTTTAAAACTAAAATCTGCCTTTTTGATCTGTGTAATAAAATAACGTAATAACTTTCATGTTTAACAAGGAAATCAAACATAGGTTTGAAACGGGATAAAACTTTGTTTTTAACCTTTTATTAACTTTGTCTCTTTTGCTGAATGATGAGTTGATGTAAGGTTTAATAAGGTTTTGTAAGACTTATGTCTAGCTTGGTTAGGCTTGAAATATTGGATTTACTGAGAGAAAGTGTCGGTAGAGATAAGTCAGTGGATAGCAAAAAATGAGCATTTGAATTTGTGGTTTTTAAATTACAAATGTAGTTGGAATGGTTTTAAGGAAGAACGTTATGTTTGCACAGATCCCAGAAACAGAGTTAGCACTCAGCAAAGAACACCACGAAGCCAAGCTTGAGGTTGTTGGTGCCGTTGGCCCACATCACCAAGCTATTTTCCCTTCAGAAGCCCAAATCTTCTTGTCCACTCTGTGTGCTAAATTTGCAAGCCGTGTTGATTCGCTGCTGGATGCACGAGAAGAGCGACAAACACGTATTGATAACGGAGAACTGCCGGATTTTCTCAAGGATACGCAAGATATTCGCGAAGGAAGCTGGAAAATTCTCGGTATCCCACACGATTTACAAGATCGTCGAGTGGAGATTACGGGGCCAACCGACCGAAAAATGGTGATCAATGCATTGAATGCTAACGTCAAAGTGTTCATGGCGGATTTTGAGGATTCGATGTCGCCAGCATGGGATAAAGTGCTGGATGGGCAAGTCAATTTGCGTGATGCCATTGAAGGAACCATTAGCTATACCAATCCTGACAATGGTAAGTGCTACCAGCTTAAAGATAACCCAGCGGTGCTCATTTGTCGGGTACGCGGTCTGCACCTTAAAGAAAAGCATGTTAAATATGCAGGGCAAAGTATTCCGGGTTCGCTGTTTGATTTTGCACTCTACTTTTACAACAACTATAAATCATTGCTTAAAAAAGGCAGTGGCCCTTATTTTTATCTTCCAAAACTTCAGGCCTATCAAGAAGCAAAGTGGTGGAGTGACGTTTTCCATTTTACCGAAGAGTATTTTGGGTTAGAAACTGGCACCATTAAAGCCACCGTATTGATTGAAACCTTACCCGCCGTGTTCGAGATGGACGAAATATTGTTCTCGCTTAAAGAACACATTGTCGGCTTAAATTGTGGCCGCTGGGATTACATTTTCAGTTATATCAAGACATTGAAAAATTATCCGGATCGGGTGCTACCAGATCGCCAAGTTGTCACAATGGAAAAGCCGTTTCTTAACGCCTATTCACGCTTGCTGATCTACACCTGTCATAAGCGTGGCGCATTTGCGATGGGCGGTATGGCCGCGTTCATTCCAGCTAAAGATCCCCAAGAAAATCAGTTGGTTCTCGATAAAATTCATCACGATAAATTACTCGAAGCCAATAATGGTCATGACGGTACTTGGGTTGCCCATCCCGGTTTAGCGGATACGGCAAAAGCGGTCTTTGACCAAGTACTTGGCGAACGTTGTAACCAATTAGATGTTACGCGTCTGTCTGATGCGCCGATTCATGCCAATGAGCTGTTGACCCCGTGTGAAGGGGAACGTACCGAACATGGCATGCGTCATAATATTCGAGTTGCACTTCAGTACATCGAAGCATGGATCTCCGGTAATGGCTGTGTCCCCATTTATGGTTTGATGGAAGATGCGGCGACCGCAGAGATTTCTCGAGCGTCAATATGGCAATGGATCAAGCATGGAAAAGCCTTGGATAACGGTCAGATTGTTACCAAAGCGCTTTTTGAGCAGTATCTTGCGCAAGAAATTGAAGTTGTGAAACAGGAAATCGGCACGCAGCGATTTGCACAAGGACGATTTAGCGAAGCGGCACAATTGATGGCTCGCTTAACTACCAGCGATGAGCTGACACATTTTCTCACCGTTCCGGGTTATGACTACCTAGATTGATGAGATTTAAAACCAATAACTAATAACCAATTACTGACAACCAATAACGTGAAGCTGTTTTCAAAAGCAGAATAGGTCGTACTGCTGAGAAAAGGATGACAGTGCGCTTGCGCATCAAAATAAGAGGGATAGACCATGACATTAACTCGCCGCCAACAAATCGAAGCTCTAGAAAAAGATTGGGCAACCAACCCACGCTGGAAAAATGTAAAGCGTACTTATACTGCTGCTGAAGTGGTTGACCTGCGCGGTTCAATCACTCCAGCCAACACCTTGGCCCAACGTGGCGCTGATAAATTGTGGTCACTGGTTAACGGCAGTGCCAAAAAAGGTTATGTGAACTGTTTGGGTGCATTGACAGGTGGTCAAGCGGTACAACAAGCCAAAGCGGGAATTGAGGCGATTTATCTCTCCGGCTGGCAAGTAGCGGCAGACAACAACACCGCTTCCACCATGTACCCAGACCAATCGCTCTATCCAGTCGATTCTGTTCCATCGGTGGTCAAGCGCATCAACAACTCGTTTCGTCGTGCCGATCAAATTCAGTGGGCGGCTGGAAAATCACCGGAAGATGAAGGTGGTATTGATTACTTCTTACCGATTGTTGCTGATGCTGAAGCCGGTTTTGGTGGCGTGCTCAATGCTTACGAGTTGATGAAGTCGATGATTGAAGCAGGGGCGGCCGGTGTGCACTTTGAAGATCAGTTGGCGTCAGTAAAAAAATGCGGACACATGGGCGGCAAGGTTCTGGTTCCGACTCAAGAAGCGGTTCAAAAATTGATTGCGGCACGTTTGGCCGCTGACGTATCAGGGACAACCACTTTGGTCATTGCTCGTACTGATGCAAACGCGGCGGATCTACTGACCTCGGATTGCGACGCATACGATCGTGATTTTATCCAAGGTGAGCGTACTCAAGAAGGTTTCTATCGCGTGAATGCTGGGATTGAGCAAGCGATTTCACGCGGCCTCGCTTACGCGCCGTATGCTGACCTCGTGTGGTGTGAAACCGCTAAGCCTGATTTGGATGAAGCCCGCCAATTTGCCGAAGCAATTCTAGCGCAATACCCAGATCAACTGCTGGCTTATAACTGTTCTCCCTCTTTCAACTGGGAGAAAAACTTGGATGCAGACACCATTGCTCGTTTCCAGCAAGAGTTGTCGGACATGGGGTACAAATATCAATTCATCACCTTAGCGGGCATTCATAACATGTGGTACAACATGTTTGAGTTAGCACATGCTTACGCGCAAGGCGAAGGTATGCGTCATTACGTTGAGAAAGTTCAGCGTCCAGAGTTTGAAGCAGCATCAAGAGGTTATACCTTTGTTGCACACCAACAAGAGGTGGGAACGGGTTACTTTGACCGGATGACCAATACCATCCAAGGTGGCAGCTCTTCCGTGACCGCGTTAACGGGCTCTACCGAAGAAGACCAATTTTAATTAGCTATACTTCCCAATCATTATCTGTGTAACACCTTTGAGCGGCGTAAGCCGCTCTTTTTTATGTGAGGTACTTATATTAGGGAGTGAGCGTTATTCAATATCGACTTCGTCCGGTTCACTCTCTTCTTGTAGCTCAAGTAAGGTAACGGCTACCCCAATAAAGTCCGTGTCAGTAATAATGCCCACTAGTTGGCCTTTATCTACAACGGGTAAGCAGCCTACTTTATGTTTTTGCATGTAGATAGCACTCTCTTTTAACCCCGCTCGCGGGTCAACCGTCATAATTTCAGTATGCATCACCTCATATAACGGTGTTGTCAGTGTATATGATTGATCTTCAGGGATGTTTTTTAAGCTCGACTCTTGCGCGGCAAGAATATCTCGATGAGTAATGATACCGAGTAGTTTTTTGTGTGGATCGACGATAGGGATGTGGCGAATATCCAACGCTTCCATAGTGTGCTTAGCATCGGCTAACGTGTGTGTACGCAACAGGGTATGGGGGTTGCGAGTCATCATGTCTTCTATTTTGATCATAACGAGCTCCTTTTTATTATTGACCTGATTCAACTATAGTTTTTTCTGCGCAAAATATCTGAGAGCTCCCGCTATTTTTACTTTGATTGATGCGTAAAGATTGGGTGCCATTTTCATGTTTAATTACATTAAATTTAGATCTGGGTCTGACGAGCGAAGGTGTTTACGTATATACTACGGCGCTTAAAAAAATTACGTCATCCACTCAAAACGAACAAGATAAGAACTATGCAAGTTTCAGACTTTCACTTTGAACTTCCCGATGAGCTGATTGCTCGTTACCCAACGGCTGAACGTACGGCGAGTCGCTTACTGCAATTAGACGGTAACAGCGGTGAACTGGCGGATGGCTCATTTAAAGACGTTCTTGACCGAGTTCAGCCCGGCGATTTATTGGTTTTTAACAATACACGTGTCATTCCGGCTCGCATGTTTGGGCGCAAAGCTTCAGGCGGTAAACTGGAAGTATTGGTCGAACGAATGTTGGATGAACAGACGATTTTAGCTCATGTTCGCTCATCTAAGCCGCCAAAACCGGGCAGTGAGTTGTATTTAGGAGAGCATGACGAATATCATGCACACATGGTGGCTCGCCATGACGCGCTGTTCGAGATTCGTTTTACAGCGTCAAAGACGGTACTGGATATCTTAAACGAGATTGGCCATATGCCGTTGCCACCTTACATTGACCGCCCTGATGAAGATGCTGATAAAGAGCGTTATCAAACCGTATACAACCAAAAACCGGGAGCTGTCGCTGCACCGACCGCCGGTTTGCATTTCGATGAGGCTCTGCTTGAGCAAATCAAAGCGAAAGGCGTCGAATTTGCTTATGTAACCTTGCATGTTGGCGCTGGAACCTTCCAGCCAGTACGAGTCGACAATATTCACGATCACCATATGCATGCAGAATATGTTGAAGTGCCACAAGAGGTAGTCGATGCCGTCAACGCGACGAAAGCGCGTGGTGGTCGAGTGATCGCTGTTGGAACTACGTCGGTGCGCTCACTGGAAAGTGCCGCGCAAGATGCGCTTAAAAAGGGCACTGAGCTGGTTCCTTTTTTTGGCGATACTGAAATTTTTATCTTCCCTGGTTATGAGTACCAGTTGGTGGATTGCTTAATCACCAACTTCCACTTACCAGAGTCGACACTGATTATGCTCGTCAGCGCTTTTGCAGGTTATGAGCATACTATGGCCGCGTACGCGCATGCCGTGAAACATCAATATCGTTTCTTTAGTTATGGTGATGCGATGTTTATCACCAAGAACACCAATTAACGAGTGCTAGCATTACGCTAGGAGAAGAAGCTCCGCTTCGTTTTTCGCTAGGAATTGGCGACCGCTCTAGAGGGGTGCTTGCACCTAATTATGATACGTCAGACTGTTTCTCTGACATTGGAGGCTTCGTGAAGTTAACATACGAACTTAAAAAGAAAAACGGAAATGCTCGCCGTGGGCAATTAACCTTTGAACGTGGCACTGTGCAAACACCGGCATTCATGCCTGTAGGTACTTACGGCACAGTAAAGGGTATGACACCGGAAGAAGTAAAAGAGACGGGCGCAGAAATTTTGCTCGGTAATACTTTTCACCTGTGGCTGCGCCCTGGCCAAGAAGTGATGAAAATGCACGGTGACTTGCATGATTTTATGAACTGGCAAGGCCCGATCCTCACCGATTCAGGTGGTTTCCAAGTGTTTAGCTTGGGTGATATTCGCAAAATCACGGAAGAAGGGGTGCATTTTCGTAACCCAGTCAATGGTGACAAGATTTTCATGGACGCAGAAAAGTCGATGGAAATTCAAAAAGATCTGGGCTCTGACATTGTGATGATTTTCGATGAGTGTACGCCGTACCCTGCGACGCACGACGAAGCGAAAAAATCAATGGAGATGTCTTTACGTTGGGCGCAGCGTTCACGTGACCATTTCGACAAATTAGAGAACACCAACTCGCTATTTGGTATCGTGCAAGGCAGTGTTTACGAAGATTTGCGTGATGTTTCCGTGAAAGGCTTAACCGAGATCGGATTTGATGGCTACGCTGTTGGTGGCTTAGCGGTTGGTGAACCTAAAGAAGACATGCACCGTGTACTTGAGCACACCTGTCCACAATTGCCAGAAGACAAACCACGCTACCTGATGGGTGTCGGTAAACCTGAAGACTTAGTGGAAGGGGTACGTCGCGGTATCGATATGTTTGATTGTGTGATGCCAACGCGAAATGCACGTAATGGCCATCTATTTGTGACGGGTGGTGTGATCAAGATCCGTAATGCAGTACATAAAACCGATACAACTGCGCTGGATCCGCATTGTGACTGTTACACTTGCAAAAATTATTCGAAGTCGTATTTACACCATCTGGATCGTTGTAACGAAATTCTGGGTGCGCGTTTAAATACTATTCATAACTTACGTTATTACCAACGCCTGATGGCAAGCATTCGTTTAGCGATTGAAGAAGATCGCTTCGACGCGTTTGTTGAGGAGTTTTATGCTCGTCGCAATCGTGAAGTTCCACCAATGGGCCAATAACGGTTTTGCTGCGTTTTGCTTAATTTGTGAAGTGATAAACTTGAAATTAAGCCAACGCAGCCCAATTAGAATTACATTACACAACAATATTTTAGAGGACGTTTTCAATGAGTTTAATTTCTGTAGCACACGCAGCAGGTGAAGGTGCATCACAAGGTGGCGGTTATGAAATGCTGATCATGCTTGGTATGTTTGCGGTTATTTTCTACTTCATGATTTACCGCCCACAAGCCAAACGTGTTAAAGAGCATAAAAGTTTGATGGCCGCCATGACTAAAGGTGATGAAGTGTTAACCAGTGGCGGTTTAGTGGGTAAAATCACTAAAATCGCAGAAGACAGCGATTACATCTCTATCGAACTGAATGTGAACAATGAAATTGTGATCAAAAAAGATTTCATTACAGCGGTGCTACCAAAAGGTACGCTTAAGTCTTTATAACAGCTAAAGGATCCTTGCTGTGCTAAACCGTTATCCGTTATGGAAGTATTTGTTAGTGGTGTTCGCCATCACTCTCTCTGCTTTATATGCACTTCCAAATATTTACGGTGAAGATCCGGCAATTCAAATTACAGGGGCGCGTGGCGCCTCTGTTGATATGTCAACGCTGGATGCTGTCACCAAAGCTCTTGATAAAGAGAGCCTTTCTCATAAATCCATTGCTCTAGAGAATGGATCAATTCTTGTTCGATTTAACGATACCGATACTCAAATCAGTGCGCGTGATGTGGTGAGTGAAGCGTTAGGCAAAGATACAATTGTTGCACTTAACCTTGCTCCTTCAACGCCTTCTTGGTTGGAATCGATTGGCGCGGCACCGATGAAGCTTGGCCTTGATCTGCGTGGTGGTGTTCACTTCTTAATGGAAGTGGATATGGATGCCGCAATGGAAAAATTGATTGGTCAGCAAGAAGAAGCGTTTCGCAGCGAACTGCGTGATGACAAAATTCGCTACCGCGCTATTCGCTCAGTGGGCAACGACCGAGTGGAAGTCACTTTGCGTGACGATGAGCAATTAGAGCAAGCACAGCAAGCATTAACGTCGAAACATCCTGATATGACTTTTACTACGTCTAAGGCTGACGGTCGCTTTGCGCTGATTGCTCAATTTACTGAGCAGCGTTTGCAGGAAGTTCGAAATTACGCCGTTGAGCAGAACATCACGATTTTGCGTAACCGTGTTAACGAATTAGGGGTCGCTGAACCCTTAGTGCAGCGCCAAGGTGCCAGCCGCATTGTGGTTGAGTTACCGGGGGTTCAAGATACCGCTCGTGCTAAAGAGATTCTTGGCGCAACCGCGACTCTTGAGTTTCGTGAAGTTGATGACAAGGCTGATTTAGCCGCCGCGGCTTCTGGTCGTGCTCCTGCTGGGAGTGAAATCAAATCTGATCGTAATGGTCGCCCGGTTGTCTTGAAAAAACGCGTCATTCTAGGTGGTCAAAGTATCACGGATGCCAGCTCTAGCATGGATGAATATGGTCGCCCGCAAGTGAACATTTCGTTAGATAGCGAAGGCGGAAATAAGATGTCGGCGTTCTCTAAAAAGAACATTGGCAAGCTTATGGCAACGGTATTTGCAGAGTACAAAGACAGCGGCCGTCGGACACCTGATGGCAAAGTGATTCTGGATAAGCATGAAGAAGTGATCAACCAAGCAACGATTCAGTCGGCTCTTGGGCGTAACTTCCGTATCACGGGAATTGACTCTGCTGCAGAAGCTCAAAACCTTGCACTTTTACTGCGTGCAGGTGCGTTAATTGCGCCAATCTCTATTGTTGAAGAGCGTACCATTGGTCCATCAATGGGGCAGCAAAATATCGATATGGGCATTCAAGCCTGCATCTGGGGTATGGTTGCGGTGATGCTCTTTACGCTGCTTTACTACCGTGGTTTTGGCTTGATTGCCAATATTGCATTGATGGCGAACCTTGTGCTCATTATTGGTGTGATGTCGATGATCCCAGGGGCGACAATGACCTTGCCGGGTATTGCGGGCATCGTATTGACGGTTGGTATGGCCGTGGATGCTAACGTTCTGATCTTCGAGCGTATTCGTGAAGAGCTCCGTGATGGACGAAACCCACAACAAGCTATCCACCAAGGCTATGCTAACGCGTTCAGTACCATTGCTGATGCCAACATCACTACGTTGATTACGGCAATCATTCTATTTGCTGTGGGTACTGGAGCCATCAAAGGGTTTGCCGTCACACTTTCTATCGGTATTTTAACCTCAATGTTTACCGCTATTATCGGGACTCGCTGTATTGTGAACCTGTTATATGGTGGTAAACGCATTAAAAAATTGTCGATCTAAGGCTAGGAATTACTATGTTTCAGATTCTAAAAGCAGATAAAACGATCGACTTTATGCGTTGGTCTAAATTTGCGTTTTTATTCTCTCTTTTAATGATTGGTGCGTCTATTTTCACTTTATCAACCAAGTGGTTGAACTGGGGACTGGACTTCACCGGCGGTACTTTGATTGAAGTTGGGTTTGAACACCCAGCTAATCTTGAAGATATCCGCAGTGCTTTGGAAGCGAAAGGGTTTGGCGATGCGACGGTGCAGAATTTCGGTTCCGCGCGCGAAGTGATGGTTCGTCTTCGTCCACGTGCTGACATGGTTGGCGAGACGTTAGGCAATCAAATTCTTTCTGCTATTAAAGAGGGGACAGGAAAAAGTGTCGAGATGCGCCGTATTGAGTTCGTTGGCCCGAATGTGGGCGATGAATTAGCTGAAGCCGGAGGCTTAGCGATTTTGGCTTCGCTCATCTGTATTTTGCTTTATGTCTCTGTTCGTTTTGAATGGCGGCTCGCTGCGGGTGCGGTGATGTCACTTGCACACGATGTGATCATCACGCTTGGCATCTTCTCTATCATGCAAATTGAGGTTGATTTAACGATTGTTGCCGCTTTGCTGACCGTTGTCGGTTACTCGCTCAACGATACGATTGTGGTATTTGACCGTATCCGTGAAAACTTCCGTAAATTGCGTAAAGGTGATTCAGCCGAGATCATGAACAGCTCAATTACCCAAACCTTGAGCCGGACTTTGATTACATCGGGAACCACTTTGCTGGTGGTGATCGCACTCTTTGTGCAAGGTGGGGCGAACATACATGGTTTTGCCACCGCTTTACTGCTCGGTATCACCGTGGGTACTTATTCATCTATCTATGTTGCGTCAGCGTTGGCATTGAAATTAGGAATTACCCGTGAGCACCTACTTCCACCTCAAGTGGAAAAAGAGGGTGCGGAGTTCGACGAACTTCCTTAGCAGACTGAAAGTTTCTTAAATAGCCAAAGCCGCAGAATATTCTGCGGCTTTTTTCTAACCATCCCACCGCGGTCACTCTAAGGTAGCAAAGTATAAAACGAAACTAAAAAAGCCTCGTATATTGCTATACGAGGCTTGAATCAATTTTGACGGTGTTGATGGTATTTAGTGCAACCTATTTAAGAATAGCGCTGTTACCGTTATCACGAATGTGTTTCAGAATCGCTTTAACACCACGAGCACTTGAACCTACAATGTTGCCCGATTTCATGTATTCAGTACCGCCAGAGAAATCGGTAAGAATAACGCCTGCTTCACGAGCGATCAGCTCGCCAGCGGCTAAATTCCAAGGTCTTAAACCCAGTTCAAAGTAACCATCGACACGGTTTGAAGCTAGGTAACATAAATCAAGCGCAGGAGAACCAGTACGACGGAAATCAGCACATTCAACAAACAGTGCAGACATGATTTTCATGAAAGATTCGGCATGTTGCTTTTGTTTGTATGGGAAACCAGTAGCGAGAATAGTGCCTTGAAGATCTTTTAACTGTTTAACACGAAGGCGTGAGTTGTTTAATTGCGCACCAGCACCACGTTGAGCGGTAAACAGCTCATTGCGCATTGGGTCATAAACACAAGCAACTTCTGTTTTGCCTTTAATGCGAACCGCGATGGAAACGGCGAAGTGGGGTAAACCTTTGACGAAGTTTGTTGTGCCATCCAGTGGGTCGATGATCCATTGAACGTCCTTATCTTTACCGTCGATAAGCCCGTTTTCTTCAGCAACGATACTGTGTTCTGGGTAAGAACTTTTGATTGTATCGATGATCATAGTTTCTGCTTCTTTGTCTACGTTAGTAACAAAGTCATTAGTCCCTTTCTGAGTTGTTTCGATTTTCTCAGTATTTTCTAGTGATTTAGCAATATGGTTACCAGCTTTTCGCGCAGCGCGAATAGCAATGTTTAGCATTGGATGCATACAGTTTTCCCAACGGATGTTAAAGAACGAAAAAGCGGGCAGCAGTATAACAAAGTTTTATTAAAAAGGAAGTGGCTATTTTTTGCTCGGTTGTTCATGTGTAGCTAAAGGACCTGACCATTTTAGTCAGGTTTATGTTAGTATTCTGTCGTTTAAAATAGAGTGGCGTACAACGTAATGCTAGACAATGTAAAAATCATTTTAGTAGGGACATCTCATTCAGGAAATATTGGTTCTGCTGCCCGAGCGATGAAGGTCATGGGACTAAGTAAAATGATTTTGGTTTCGCCTCAATGCGAGGTAGACGCTCAAGCGATCGCTCTAGCTGCTGGAGCAAGCGACATTGCTTTAAATGCGGAGGTCGTGGATACGCTAGAGCAGGCTGTCGCAGATTGTGGCCTGGTGGTTGGGTCAAGTGCACGCTCACGAACTTTAGAATGGCCAATGCTTGAACCGCGTGAATGTGGGGAAAAATTGGCGCAAGAAGGGCAGCAATACCCGGTTGCTTTAGTGTTTGGCCGAGAAAAAACCGGGCTGACCAACGATGAACTGCAAAAATGCCATTTTCATGTATGCATTCCCGCTAATCCTGAATACAGTTCGTTAAACCTTGCTATGGCCGTACAAACATTGAGTTATGAGGTGCGTGTTGCCTATCTAAATAATGAAAAAAAGGGTTATCAAGCCCAGCCAGAAGAAGCGTATCCTCTGCATCACGAATTGGAAATGTTCTATCAGCATCTTGAAAAGGTAATGATACAGACACAGTTTATTTCAAAGGAACAGCCGGGACAGATCATGAATAAACTCCGTCGGCTATTTTCTCGTTCGCGTCCAGAGTCTCAAGAAATCAATATATTACGTGGTGTGTTGACCTCAATTGAGAAGCATCGCAGCAATTAATAATTATCCAGATTAATAATGGGGTTAAATACCTGACTAAATTAGTCAAATAAATACTTGACCTATTTAGTCAGGTATGGAAAAATTCCAACCACATAATCAATGTGGATACGGTGATATGAGACTTACATCTAAAGGAAGATATGCGGTTACAGCCATGTTAGATGTGGCTCTGCATTCGCAACAAACCCCAGTGCCACTGGCGGATATTTCCGAACGGCAAGGCATTTCGCTCTCTTACCTTGAGCAGCTGTTTTCTAAACTGCGTAAAGCGGGGCTAGTTGCTAGTGTGCGTGGTCCAGGTGGTGGATACCGCCTAGGTGCAGATGCCTGCTCAATTTCGATTGGTACTGTGATTGCCGCTGTTGATGAATCAGTTGATGCAACAAAATGTAATGGAAGAGCCGACTGCCAAGGTGGTACTCGCTGCTTAACACATACGTTATGGCGAGATCTTAGCTCTCGCATTAGTGACTTTCTGAACAACATTACTCTTGGCGAGTTAATGATTGATAATGAAGTACTAGAAATTTCTGACCGCCAAGGCTTGGGCCTGACGGTGAACCACGGGTTAACCAATAAAAATACCAATACCGTGATTATCGGCTCGGTGCCCGTAGGTCTTAATGCCCGCTCATAGCGGCAATGTTTACATTGGAGTAGAAAATGAAACTGCCTATTTATTTTGACTATTCAGCTACCTGTCCAGTTGACCCTCGCGTGGCTGAAAAGATGGTTCAGTACATGACGATGGATGGTGTTTTTGGTAATCCAGCATCGCGATCGCACCGTTATGGCTGGCAGGCAGAAGAAGCCGTAGACACTGCGCGTGAGCAAATTGCTGAACTGCTTAATGCTGATCCTCGCGAAATCGTATTCACGTCCGGTGCGACAGAGTCAGATAACCTCGCGATCAAAGGTGTGGCGCATTTCTATGCCAAGCAAGGTAAGCATATCATTACCTGTAAAACCGAGCATAAAGCGGTGCTTGATCCATGTCGTCAGCTTGAGCGTGAAGGTTATGAAGTGACCTATCTTGAGCCAGAATCGAATGGCTTGATTGATCTAAAAAAATTAGAAGCGGCAATGCGTGATGACACAATTTTGGTGTCGATCATGCACGTGAACAACGAAATTGGCGTAATTCAGGACATCATGGCGATCGGTGAGCTTTGCCGTGAACGCAAGATAATTTTCCACGTAGATGCAGCGCAATCTGCCGGTAAAATTCCCCTTGATGTACAAGAAATGAAAGTGGATCTTATCTCCCTTTCTGCGCATAAAGCGTATGGACCTAAAGGGATTGGCGCATTATATGTTCGCCGTAAACCTCGTATTCGCCTTGAAGCGCAAATGCACGGTGGCGGCCATGAACGTGGTTTCCGTTCAGGCACATTACCAACGCACCAAATCGTAGGTATGGGTGAAGCATTCCGTATTGCTAAGCAAGACATGCAAAAAGATTTTGACCACGCAAAAGCATTGCGTGATCGTCTACTCGCTGGTGTACAAGACATGGAAGCCGTGAGTGTGAATGGCGATTTAGATCAGCGTGTTCCGCACAACCTGAATATTAGTTTTGCCTTTGTTGAAGGCGAATCGCTACTGATGTCTTTGAAAGACTTAGCAGTATCATCAGGTAGTGCTTGTACGTCGGCCAGCTTAGAGCCGTCATATGTACTGCGCGCGCTTGGTTTGAACGATGAAATGGCGCACAGCTCAATTCGTTTCTCATTTGGCCGTTTTACGACCGAAGAGGAAGTGGACTACGCCGTTGAACAAATCCGCGTAGCCGTAAGCAAATTACGTGACATGTCTCCTCTATGGGATATGTATCAAGAGGGTGTGGATTTAAACACCGTTGAATGGGCACATCACTAGTCCTTTAAAAGGCACTGGTTTATTCCCAAGGAAATAGAGGATTAGAGGTAACTATCATGGCATACAGCGAAAAAGTAATTGATCACTATGAAAACCCACGTAATGTTGGCTCTTTTGATAAAGAAGATCCAACCATTGGTAGTGGTATGGTTGGCGCTCCAGCTTGTGGCGACGTAATGAAGCTACAAATTAAAGTGACGCCAGAAGGCATCATTGAAGATGCAAAATTTAAAACCTACGGTTGTGGTAGCGCGATTGCTTCGAGCTCACTGGTTACTGAATGGGTCAAAGGCAAGAGCATTGACGAAGCGGCAGCTATTAAGAACTCTGAAATCGCGGAAGAGCTAGAGCTTCCACCAGTGAAAGTTCACTGTTCGATTTTGGCGGAAGATGCGATCAAAGCTGCCGTTGCCGATTATAAAAAGAAACACCAACAATAATATTAAGGGAGTGAATGATGGTTCACTCCCATAAGTTCAAACTAAGAATCTAAGGTTGTAGTATGGCCATTACCTTAACTGAAACAGCAGCGCATCGCGTTCGAGCATTCCTAGATAACCGAGGCAAAGGCGTAGGTTTACGTCTTGGAGTGAAAACAACAGGCTGCTCGGGTATGGCTTACGTGCTTGAATTCGTTGATGACGTTAACGAAGAAGACGAAGTGTTTGAAGATCATGGTGTCAAAGTGATTATCGATTCGAAAAGCCTCGTCTACCTTGATGGCACACAGCTTGACTATGTCAAAGAAGGTCTAAACGAAGGTTTTGAGTTCAACAACCCGAATGCAAAAAGCGAATGTGGTTGTGGTGAAAGCTTCAACGTGTAACGGATTGGCTTTCGGCGTGACTAGGCTCACTTGAGCCTAGTGTCGAGCACTAGGAGCAATGTGTTAATGAACTATTTTGAATTATTTGGGCTACCAAGTCAGTTTGCACTGGATGGTAGCCTTCTTTCTTCTCAGTTTCGTGCGCTGCAAAAACGGTTTCATCCCGACAATTTTGCCACTGCGTCTGAGCGAGATCGCCTGCTTGCTGTGCAAAACGCCTCACAAATCAATGATGCTTATCAAACATTAAAATCGCCGATCAGTCGCGCAGAATACTTGTTGCTTGAACAAGGCATAGAGTTACGCGCAGAATACCAAACCATGCAAGATCCGCTGTTTTTAATGGAGCAGATGGAGCTGCGAGAAGAGCTTGAAGCCATCGCCTCACAGTCTGATGTTGAAAGTGCGTTATTCGATTTTGAAAACAGAGTCAGCAAGATGTATAAACAGCATCTTATCTTGGTTGAGCAACAACTTAACCATGCTCAATGGAGCCTTGCGGCTGATACGGTTCGCAAGCTTAAATTTATTGCCAAGCTCAAAAATGAAATAGAAAGAGTCGAAGAACAGTTACTCGGCTAGTTCGATAATAAGGACCAACCCATGGCATTACTTCAAATTGCAGAACCCGGTCAAAGCTCTGCGCCGCATCAGCATAAACTCGCAGCGGGTATCGACTTGGGGACAACCAACTCATTAGTCGCATCGGTTCGAAGCGGTAATGCGACGACGCTTGCTGATGAACAAGGACGCTCGATCCTCCCTTCGGTGGTCCACTATTCGGCTCAAGAGCGTTGCGTAGGCTTTGATGCCAGAGCACACGCGCAAGTTGATCCTGCCAATACCATCATTTCTGTGAAGCGTTTGATCGGCCGTTCACTGGCTGACATTCAGGCGCGTTATCCCACATTGCCTTATCGCTTCAAAGCCAGTGACAACGGTTTGCCTATTTTGCAAACGGCGCAAGGTGATAAGAACCCGATTCAAGTTTCCGCCGATATTCTTCAATCTCTTGCTCAGCGTGCCGAAGCGTCGTTAGGTGGTGAATTAGCGGGCGTGGTGATTACCGTACCTGCTTATTTTGATGATGCGCAACGCGTGGGCACCAAAGATGCCGCTCAACTTGCCGGCTTGCACGTACTGCGTTTACTCAATGAACCTACCGCTGCAGCGATTGCCTATGGCTTAGACTCAGCGCAAGAAGGTGTGATTGCGGTTTATGATTTAGGTGGCGGTACGTTTGATATCTCTATTTTACGTCTGTCGAAAGGCGTGTTTGAGGTACTCGCGACTGGTGGCGATTCCGCGCTCGGTGGTGATGATTTTGACCATTTGATTGCTGACCATTTTTTGAGCCAAATCGGCTTAGCTGAACCGCTCACTGCTGAGCAGCAACGAGCATTGCTTGATGCGGCCACCGAAGCGAAAATTGCCTTATCTGATACCGATAGTGTCGAGGTTTCTGTGCTGGGTTGGCAAGGGCGTTTTACTCGCGATGAGTTTAACCAACTCATCACGCCACTAGTAAAGAAAACCTTACTATCGTGTCGTCGAGCACTCAAAGATGCCGAGATTGCTGCAGATGAAGTGTTGGAAGTGGTGATGGTCGGCGGTTCAACTCGTACGCCACTGGTTCGAGATTTAGTCGGTGAGTTTTTTGGCCGCACACCACTAACTAGCATCAACCCTGATGAAGTTGTCGCGATTGGTGCAGCAATTCAAGCCGACATTTTGGTGGGTAATAAACCCGATTCAGAAATGCTCCTGCTGGACGTTATTCCTCTGTCGCTGGGTATTGAAACCATGGGTGGCTTAGTGGAAAAAATCATCCCACGTAACACCACCATTCCTGTTGCGAAAGCTCAAGAATTCACCACCTTCAAAGATGGTCAAACAGCCATGAGCATCCATACGGTGCAGGGCGAACGTGAGATGGTAGACGATTGCCGCTCATTGGCTCGTTTTTCACTAAAAGGTATTCCACCAATGACGGCGGGTGCCGCACATATCCGCGTAACTTATCAAGTTGATGCAGATGGCTTACTCTCCGTGACAGCGATGGAAAAAAGTACGGGGGTTCAGGCGGAAATTCAAGTTAAGCCCTCGTATGGACTGAGTGATAATGAAGTAGCAAATATGCTGCGAGATTCGATGACGTTTGCCAAACAAGATATGCAGACTCGCGCTCTGGCAGAGCAACGTGTAGAAGCCGATCGCGTTATCGAAGGTTTGATCTCTGCCTTACAGGCCGATGGTGATGAATTGTTATCTGAGTCAGAAAAGCAGATCCTTCTGAATGCAATAGAAGATTTAATTGTGCTGCGTAATGGTGATAGCGCCGATGCCATCGAGCAAGGAATTAAAGAGACAGACAAAGCCAGCCAAGATTTTGCTTCACGCCGTATGGATAAATCCATTCGCAGTGCACTTGCTGGTCAATCGGTAGATGATATTTAAAGAGAAAAATTATGCCTAAGATTATTGTGTTACCTCACCAAGAGCTTTGTCCTGAAGGTGCCGTTCTGGAAGCGCAAGCAGGAGAAACCGTACTGGATGTGGCGCTGAAAAATGGTATCGCTATTGAACATGCGTGTGAAAAATCCTGCGCATGCACGACTTGCCATATTATCGTTCGCGAAGGGTTTGACTCACTTGATGAGAGTGATGAGTTGGAAGATGACATGCTTGATAAAGCGTGGGGTCTTGAACCTGAATCTCGCCTTGGCTGCCAAGCTAGAGTCGCTAACGAAGATTTAGTGGTTGAAATTCCAAAGTACACACTCAATCTGGCTTCTGAAGATCATTAATCCTATTGAGCGTATTAACGCCCGTTCACTGTTTGTAAAAGGAAAGCAAAATGAAATGGACCGATTCTCGTGATATTGCGATCGAGCTTTGTGAGCAATACCCAGACGTAGATCCTAAAAATGTACGTTTTACGGATCTACACCAGTGGGTGATGGAACTGGAAGTGTTTGATGATGAGCCAAACCGTTCCAACGAAAAAATTCTCGAAGCGATTATTCTATGTTGGATGGAAGAGATCGACTAAGACTATTGCTAACATGATGGTTATTCAGTAAAACATCACAGAGTTAACAATTTTAACTAAAAAGAGCGGACCGAATGGTCCGTTTTTTTATCAAGTTGACATTTTGACCCTACAAAATGCTAACATCCCTTGGTTATTTAATCGTAATGGCACAGGTGAGGCCATATTCAGGCAAGGAGAAACCATGTCTACAAAGATGTCCGTATTTATCAGCCAACAAGCTGCCCAGCCTCAGTGGGGAGAAAAGGCGATTGTTTCGTTTTCAGAAAATGGTGCCACAATTCATGCTATTGAGAGTGAGCATGAACTCAGCGCGGTTCAGCGCGCGGCTCGTAAGCTTGATGGGCAAGCTATCAGAGCTATCAGCCTACAAGGTGACGGTTGGCACTTAGAAAATATTTGGGCTTTCTACCAAGGTTATCGTGAAGCGAAAAAACTCAACACACTAGAATGGCAACCGCTGAGTGAGTCAGATCAAGCCGAGTTAGAATATCGTATTAAAGCGACGGAATGGACGCGTGATATCATCAATAAAAGCGCTGAAGAAGTCGCGCCGCGTCAGTTAGCGACCATGGCGGCTGAGTTCATCAAATCGCTAGCCCCTGAGCATGTCAGCTACCGCATTGTCAAAGATAAAGATCTACTCACCGAAGGTTGGGAAGGTATTTATGCGGTTGGTCGCGGCTCCGAGCGTACGTCAGCCATGCTGCAACTCGATTACAATCCGACAGGAAAAGAAAGTGCTCCTGTTTTTGCTTGCTTAATTGGCAAAGGCATTACTTTTGATTCTGGTGGTTACAGTTTAAAAACGTCCAACTTTATGTCGGCGATGAAAGCAGATATGGGGGGCGCTGCAACGATCACCGGTGGTCTTGGTTTGGCTATCATGCGTGGTTTTAATAAACGTGTGAAACTCATTTTGTGTTGTGCAGAAAATATGGTTTCCGGACGCGCCTTGAAACTGGGTGATATCATCACTTATAAAAACGGCACCACAGTTGAAATAATGAACACCGATGCAGAAGGCCGCCTAGTGTTGGCCGATGGCTTGATTTATGCCAACGAGCAAAACCCACAGCTTATTATTGATTGCGCGACATTAACGGGTGCCGCCAAAAATGCACTCGGCAATGATTACCATGCACTACTCAGCTTTGATGAGAGCTTATCCCAGCAGGCATTGGTGGCAGCTCACCAAGAGAAAGAAGGCTTATGGCCTCTGCCTTTGGCTGAGTTTCATCGCTCTATGTTACCTTCAAGCTTTGCGGATCTCTCTAACATCAGCTCAGGTGATTATTCACCGGGAGCAAGTACCGCAGCGGCCTTCCTCTCTTACTTTGTTGAAGATTACAAAAAAGGGTGGCTGCACTTTGACTGCGCTGGTACTTACCGCAAATCAGCAAGCGATAAATGGGCCGCAGGTGCAACGGCAATGGGGGTGCGTACATTAGCACGCATTTTGACCGACCAAGGTCAATAATGAAAAACCGCTCAACTCTCTGTTTTGGGCGGTTCACTATAACTAAAAAAACAAAAGAAAAAGGATAACCTTATGGCTCTAGAAAGAACATTTTCTATCATTAAACCCGATGCGGTAGAACGTAACTTGATTGGTGAAATCTATCACCGTATCGAAAAATCAGGTTTGCGTATTATCGCTGCGAAAATGGTACATTTGAACGAAGAGCAAGCGAGCGGCTTTTATGCTGAGCATGAAGGCAAAGCGTTTTTTCCAGCACTAAAAGAATTTATGACCTCAGGGCCGATCATGGCTCAAGTGCTTGAAGGTGAAGATGCTATTGCTCGTTACCGCGAATTAATGGGTAAAACTAACCCAGAAGAAGCGGCATGTGGAACCATTCGTGCTGATTACGCATTAAGCATGCGCCATAACTCAGTTCATGGCAGTGATAGTCCTGAATCGGCGGCACGTGAAATCGCTTTTTTCTTCCCTGAATCAGAGATTTTCTCTCGTTAATCTTGGCGTTTTCTATCCCAAATTCTTTCGATTAAGGCCTCACGTTGTGAGGCTTTTTTATACTCGTATGATTGGGAACTGTAGAGTAAAAACAATCCGCCAAGCATTGAATGACTTAGTAATTGAAGGGTTGTACAACCCTTGTTGTTACTGCATAAAGGCTGTACAATTCGCGCCCTTATTTATTGTTTCCGTCGTTGAGAGGCCACATGACTATTGAAAAAGTCAATCTGCTTGATTTTGATTGCCAAGGTCTGCGTAAATTTTTTGCTGAAGAGCTCAGTGAAAAAGCGTTCCGCGCTGATCAGGTCATGAAGTGGATCTACCATTTTGGTTGTGATGACTTCGAACAAATGACCAATATCAACAAGAAACTGCGTGAGCAACTGCAACAACGCTGTGAAATTCGCGCGCCGATCGTTTCACAAGCACAACATTCGTCTGATGGTACGATTAAGTGGGCGATGCGTGTAGGAGATCAAGATGTTGAAACGGTTTACATCCCAGAGGAAGACCGAGCGACTTTGTGCGTCTCTTCCCAAGTTGGCTGTGCTCTGGAATGCAAATTCTGTTCAACGGCTCAGCAAGGTTTTAACCGTAACCTCAAAGTGTCTGAAATTATCGGGCAAGTTTGGCGCGCAGCGAGAGAAATTGGCCTTGAGAAAGAGACGGGTCGTCGTCCGATTACTAACGTAGTCATGATGGGGATGGGCGAGCCTTTGCTCAACATGAAAAACTTGATCCCAGCGTTAGAGATCATGCTGGATGATTTAGGTTTTGGCTTGTCAAAACGTCGTGTCACCGTGTCGACTTCGGGCGTGGTTTCTGGTCTTGATCAAATGACAGGGCAAATCGATGTTGCATTAGCGATTTCATTGCATGCACCCAATGACAAATTACGCAGCGAAATTATGCCGATCAATGATCGCTGGGATATTCAAGATTTCTTGGCCTCAGTGCGTCGTTATATCGCCACTTCAAATGCAAACCGTGGCAAGGTTACGGTGGAATATGTGTTGCTGGATCACGTCAATGACGATATGGACCACGCGCACGAATTGGCTAAGTTGATGAAAGGCACGCCGTGCAAAATTAACCTGATCCCATTTAACCCTTATCCCGGTTCACCTTATAAAAAACCGAGTAATTCACGTATTGACCGTTTTCAAAAAACACTGATGCAGTATGAACACACAGTGACGGTGCGTAAAACTCGTGGTGATGATATTGATGCCGCTTGTGGGCAGCTAGTAGGTGATGTGATTGATAGAACCAAACGGACCAAAATGAAACAAATGGGTGGCGATGTCATTCCTGTCAAATCGGTCTAAATCGGATGATAAAGCAAAGCCAGAGATTCCTCTGGCTTTGTGCATTTTTACCATTTGAAATAATTTTCCGCGATTTTGACGTCAATTTTATGAAAAATATTGACCTAGCTGTAATTTCTTTCCTAAAGCCATGTTGTTTAACGTCAAATATCCATTAGAATTGCTAACTGACGTAATGTTAAATTTGAACTGTCGCCTGCATCAATGAATGCAAATTTTTCACCGTGTTGGAATGCACCATTTTATTACTACGAACTAATAACAATAAAAGTGATGACGGTGCCATTCGAGCCATAACATAATGAGATGTACAAAACGGATGACTACTGAACAAGAACAGATTATTGCAGATGTAAAAACAGACACGGTGCAACCCGGTACTTTATTAAAGGCAAAGCGTGAAGCGTTGGGATTAACGCAAAAGCAAGTTGCCGATAGGTTGCGGTTACGTCTCTCTATCATTCAGAGTTTAGAAGAGAATAACTTCGCCTCGGACCAAGTGGCGACGTTTACTCGCGGTTATTTACGTTCCTATGCGAAGGCCGTCGGGATCAAAGAGTCAGTTATTTTAGCTTCCTTTGATGATTGCTATCCTACGGTTGTCGCTGAACAACCGATGCAAAGTTTTTCGAAGAAAACCAAGCGAGAGAAACACGATAGCCGTATTATGACGC
The DNA here is from genome assembly GCF_002241375.1 of Vibrio sp. V19_P1S1T109. Lineage (NCBI taxonomy): Bacteria > Pseudomonadati > Pseudomonadota > Gammaproteobacteria > Vibrionales > Vibrionaceae > Vibrio > Vibrio sp. V19_P1S1T109. Next base: position 36,784 of record NZ_NDIM01000089.1, read on the forward strand.
TGACATGGGGTATTTTTGCCATCATTATTGGTATTTCCTCATTATGGTGGTGGCAAAACCAAGAACAAGAGAATGTTGTGGTTGAGAGTTCACCATCAATCACGTCGACATCGGTTGAACGTTTGCGAGATGAGGATTTCACGACCGTTCCTGAATTAGTACCTACGGTTGACGAATCTCAAGTAGAAGTAGAAGCAGAAGCGGTGGATGCCCCTGTAGAAATCAACACTCAGGCTGCAGAACTTATCCCTTCACCTGAAGATGATACAGCCGAAGCCGACCTGAGTGCGAGCGACGATCCTGTATTGGATAAGACGCCACCGCAGGATGCAACTAATCCATACGCTCCTCTAACACTCACATTCAGCGCAGATTGTTGGATTCAGGTGAAAGATGCAGCAGGTAAAACCCTTTCCACTGGGATTAAAAAATCAGGGCAAACCGTAACCTTGCAAGGTGAAGCTCCGTTTCAAATCATTCTTGGCGCGCCTGAAAGCGTTTCAATGACATTTGCAAGTGAACCTGTAGACCTTTCTGGGTATACTTCCGGTAAAGTCGCTCGATTCACCTTACCTTAGAAAATACTATGCAACACGAATCTCCAATTAAGCGTCGTTCATCGACGCGTATTTATGTCGGTAATGTGCCCATCGGTGATGGTGCTCCTATTGCTGTTCAATCTATGACCAACACGCGCACTACCGATGTTGCGGCAACGGTCGCTCAAATTAAAGCGTTAGAAAAAGTCGGGGCTGATATTGTACGGGTTTCTGTACCGACAATGGACGCGGCAGAAGCGTTCAAGTTGATCAAGCAGCAAGTATCCATCCCGCTGGTGGCTGACATCCATTTTGATTACCGCATTGCGTTGAAAGTCGCCGAATATGGCGTTGATTGCTTGCGTATCAACCCTGGTAACATTGGCAACGAAGAACGTATTCGCGCCGTGGTCGATTGCGCACGTGACAAGAACATACCCATTCGGATTGGCGTGAATGGTGGGTCGCTCGAAAAAGAGATCCAAATGAAATATGGTGAGCCAACACCGGCCGCTTTAGTCGAGTCAGCGATGCGTCATGTCGATATTCTTGAAAGACTCAACTTTGATCAATTCAAAGTCAGCGTTAAAGCATCGGATGTTTTTCTCGCCGTTGATTCCTACCGTTTACTGGCTAAACAGATTGCCCAACCTCTGCATCTTGGTATTACGGAAGCAGGAGGCGCAAGAGCCGGTGCAGTTAAATCGGCAGTGGGCTTAGGTATGCTGCTTGCCGAAGGCATCGGTGATACGCTGCGTATTTCACTGGCTGCGGATCCGATCGAAGAGATCAAAGTCGGCTTTGATATTCTTAAATCGCTGCGTATTCGCTCGCGAGGCATTAACTTCATCGCTTGTCCAAGCTGTTCACGTCAAGAGTTTGATGTGATCGCCACAGTCAATGCGTTAGAGCAACGTTTGGAAGATATTTTGACACCTATGGATGTCTCGATCATCGGTTGCGTGGTTAATGGCCCAGGTGAAGCTGAAGCTTCTCATCTTGGTTTGGCTGGCAGCAACAAGAAAAGTGCATTCTACGAAGACGGCGTCCGCCAGAAAGAGCGTTTTGATAACGATGATCTGGTCAGCCAACTCGAAGCGAAAATTCGCGCCAAGGCCTCTATTCTCGATGAGAAGAACCGAATCAACGTGACTCAAATCGAACAAAATTAATCTCAACGACCTTACGGTAAGTATTGTGGCAAAAACAATTCAAGCAATTCGAGGCATGAACGACTGCCTCCCAACTCAGTCTCCACTTTGGCAAAAAGTGGAAGGCACAGTGAAAAACGTGATTAGTGCATATGGCTACAATGAAGTACGTATGCCTATCGTTGAGATGACACATCTATTTAGCCGTGCGATCGGTGAAGTGACCGATGTGGTTGAAAAAGAGATGTATTCTTTTGAAGATCGCAATGGTGACAGTTTATCGCTTCGTCCAGAGGGTACCGCAGGCTGTGTCCGTTCTGGTATCGAAAATGGTTTGCTCTACAACCAAGAGCAACGTTTATGGTACATGGGGCCGATGTTCCGTCATGAACGTCCGCAAAAAGGGCGCTATCGTCAATTCCACCAATGTGGGGTTGAAGTGTTTGGCCTGGATGGTCCTGATGTTGATGCCGAGCTGATTATGATGACCGCGCGTTTGTGGCGTGAATTGGGCATCGACAAACATGTTCGTTTGGAACTGAACTCAATTGGTTCTCTTGAAGCGCGTGCCAATTACCGCACCGCTTTGATTGACTATTTAGAGCAGCATCAAGAGGTGTTGGATGAAGATGCCAAACGTCGTATGTACACCAACCCACTGCGTGTACTCGATACTAAAAATCCAGATATTCAAGCGATTTTAGGTGACGCACCCAAATTGTCTGAGTATCTAGATGAAGAATCCAAGCAACATTTTGCAGGCTTATGTGAACTTCTTACTGCTGCGGGTATCGAATATCAAGTTAACGAGCGCTTGGTGCGCGGCCTAGACTACTACAACCGCACCGTATTTGAGTGGATCACTGAAAGCTTAGGTGCTCAGGGTACGGTTTGTGGCGGTGGACGTTATGATGGCTTGGTAGAACAACTGGGTGGCAAAGCGACACCGGCAGTGGGTTTTGCCATGGGGTTAGAGCGCTTAGTGCTGATGATGGAAACACTGGAACTGACCGACGTGCGTCGCAGTGTCGATGTGTACATGGTCAGTGCGGGTGAAGGCACTATGATGGCAGCAATGAAACTTGCTGAGCAGTTGCGTGAACAGGTTCCGGGGCTGCGTGTTATGAACCATTTTGGTGGTGGTAACTTCAAAAAACAATTTAAACGTGCTGATAAAGTGGGCGCTGCGGTGGCTTTGGTATTAGGCGAAGATGAAGTCGCAGAAAGCACAGTAGTTCTCAAAGATCTTATCGGTGGTGAACAAATTACGATTTCTCAAACTGAAGTCGCGAGCAAACTGACGCATCTTGTGTAAGCAAGCGCATTTGAGACATCTATTAAAGAGGACAGGAAGTGGAACTCTACGATACTGAAGAACAACAAGTTGAAGCGATAAAAGATTGGTGGAAAGAGAACGGTAAAGCCGTGATCTTTGGTGCTGTAATTGGCCTTGGTGGCTTGTTTGGTTGGCGTTACTACCAAGATAGCGTTGTTGCTGCGCAAGAAGCCGCTTCTGAAAGTTATAGCAAAGCGGTAACTCAATTAGCCGCAAAAGGCGCAGAAGCTGAAATGGTTGTTCAGAGCTTTATTGATAGCAATAAAGGCACAGAATATGCCGTCTTAGCCGCACTACAACTTGCAAAAGTTCAAGTAGAAGCGGGTCAAATTGATGAAGCTTTAGCGCAGCTTGAATGGGCAAAAGCAAACACCAAAGATGATGCTATTCTACCGTTAGTGACCTATCGCGTGGCCCGTATTAAAGCGGAACAAGGCCAGTTTGATGCCGCCTTAGCTGATCTTACGACCATCACAGAGAAAGGGTGGGCGGGACGCATTGCGGAACTGCGTGGTGATATCTCATTGCGTAAAGGCGACACGGACGCGGCTTATGCGGCATACACGGAAGCACAACAAGCTGACGATGCAAGCCAAACGCTACAGATGAAACTGGACGATCTTGCCAAATAAGGGCACAAGTTGATGAAAAAGTTGTTCAACAAAGTGCTCGTTTCTGCCGTTGTGCTTGGAGCACTTGCAGGGTGTGCCAGTGAAGAAGACACCATTATCATGGCTCCTGTGCCAATGGTAACCAGTGAATTTACGCCTACAACTCAGTGGAGCACATCGATTGGTGATGGCGTAGGGCATTACTTCTCAAAGTTATCTCCAGAATACGCTTACGACAAAGTATTTATTGCTAGCCGTGATGGTTTGGTAAAAGCCTTGAACCCTAAAACGGGTAAAGAGCTGTGGAAAACCGATCTTGAACAAGATGGCACCATGCGTTTATCCGGCGGTATAGCGGCGGCCTATAGCCAAATTTACATTGGTAGTGAAAACGGTTTAGTCACTGCGCTTAATGAAGCTACGGGCGAGCTTGTATGGCAAGTTAAAGTCGACGGTGAAGTGCTAGCAGCTCCGGCTGCAGATGCGAACATGATCATTGTTAATACCAGTCGTGGCACTTTGGTGAGTTTAGACCAAGCGACGGGTGAGCAAAAATGGACCATCAGTACTGAAGTTCCTAATTTAACGTTGAGAGGCGACAGCAAACCTGTTGCGGTATCGGGCGGTGTTTTTTGGGGAACCTCAGGTGGCCGTCTTGCTGCCGCTATCGTTGAGCGTGGTCAGTTGATTTGGCAACAACCGATTGGCATGCCTAAAGGTGCCACTGAAATTGACCGCCTAGTCGATGTTGATGCCTCACCTATTGTGATTGGCGGCATGCTGTATGCGGTTGGTTTTAATGGCCAGTTGATCGCCATTGATCTGCGTTCGGGCAAACCAGCTTGGAAGCGGAATTACTCTTCAGCAACAGACATGGCTAGCGATGGTGGCCGATTATTTGTGGTGACCGACAAAGATCATGTGGTGGCTGTGGATACAAGAAGCGGTACCGAACTTTGGAGCAACAAACAGCTTGAACATCGTTTGTTAACTGCACCAGCGATTATCAATGGTTACCTTGTGCTAGGTGACAGTGAAGGGTATCTACATTGGATTGATCGTAGCAGTGGCGAATTCGTTGCCCAACAATTGGTTGATAAGAGTGGTTTTGCGGTGAGTCCTCTCGCTGTCGACGATGGCTATGTCAGCATCACCCGTAATGGCAATGTAAAGAAACTGACGATTAAAAAATAAATCGTGATATAATTCACATTCGGCTCCTGGCTGGTAACAGTTAGGGGCCGTTTTATTGAATAAATAGATGTGGTTATAGGTAAAAATTTAATGCTTGCTAGCAAGTGTTTACCTATAACTACATAAGAGAAAATATTGTAGAGGTTAGTATGGTTCCTGTTGTTGCTCTTGTTGGGCGTCCCAATGTCGGTAAATCTACGTTGTTTAACCGATTAACTCGCACTCGCGATGCGTTGGTGGCGGATTTCCCCGGTTTAACGCGTGACCGTAAATATGGCCAAGCTAAATTGGGTGAGCACGACTTCATTGTTATCGATACCGGCGGTATTGATGGTAGTGAAGAGGGTGTAGAAACGAAAATGGCTCAACAGTCATTGGCCGCGATTGATGAAGCTGATGTTGTGCTATTTATGGTTGATGGTCGCGCTGGTTTAACGGCGGCTGATGAAGTGATCGCCCAACATCTGCGTAAGATTGAAAAGCGCGCTATTTTAGTCGTGAATAAAGTGGATGGCATTGACGCTGATGCTGCAAGTGCTGAGTTTTGGCAATTGGGCGTCGATCAAATGTACCAAATTGCTGCAGCTCATGGCCGTGGTGTTGGGATCCTTATCGACCGAGCTTTGAATCCACTTGCTGAAGAAATGCTCGAGCAGGCTGAAGGCGAAATCGAAGATCTAACCGACTTTGAAGATGCCGAAGAAGAAAAGTTAGATTACACCGAAGAAGAAGCCGAAGCTGAATACAAACGTCTGCAAGATCAGCCGATAAAACTGGCGATCATTGGCCGTCCGAATGTCGGTAAATCGACACTCACCAACCGCATTCTCGGTGAAGAGCGTGTTGTGGTTTACGACATGCCCGGAACGACGCGAGACTCCATCTACATCCCGATGATGCGTGATGAGCGCGAGTATGTATTGATTGATACTGCTGGCGTGCGTCGTCGTACTCGCATTAACGAAACGGTTGAGAAATTCTCGGTCGTCAAAACCTTAAAAGCCGTTGAAGATGCAAACGTTGTTCTGTTAGTCATTGACGCTCGTGAGAATATCTCAGATCAAGATCTTAGCCTGCTAGGTTTTGCACTAAACGCCGGACGTTCGATAGTGCTTGCAGTCAATAAGTGGGATGGGCTCGATAACGACGTCAAAGAACGTGTCAAGAAAGAGCTCGATCGCCGTTTAGGCTTTGTCGATTTTGCTCGTATCCACTTTATCTCTGCATTGCATGGTACAGGTGTTGGTCATCTATTTGAATCGGTTCAAGAAGCGTATAAATCGGCGACAACACGTGTTGGTACATCGGTATTGACTCGCATTCTTAAAATGGCAACCGATGATCACCAACCGCCTATGGTTCGTAGCCGCCGCGTAAAACTTAAATACGCTCACGCAGGTGGTTATAACCCGCCGATTATCGTTGTACACGGTAACTTGGTGAATGAGCTGCCAGATTCTTACAAACGTTATTTGATGAATTATTACCGTAAGTCTTTAGAAATCATGGGTACGCCTATTCGTATCCAGTTCCAAAGCAGTGATAACCCATTTGAAGGAAAAGTGAATAAGCTGACCTTATCTCAAGAGCGTAAACGTAAACGCTTAATGACGATGATGAAAGGACGCAGCAAGTAGCCTTCCTCATAACTGAAATACCCAAGTTTAGACTTGGGTATTTTGGTTCATCCGGAAAATCGATACTTCGCCTCATGACTGGCTTTGATTTTTAACTCAAAAAATTCCCAATCACGATACCCATAGGCGACTTTGTTCAGCGTCTTTATTCGGTTGTTCACACCCTCTACTCGACCACTACTCATCCTTTTATCATAAAATGCCAATATCCCATCCTTATGCTTCCTCAGGGTCTTAGTAAACTTCTCTAGCATCACAATGCCTGAGTGGTTCGCTTCATCTATCCAGCTTTCTAGCCATCTCTCACCCTCTATCTTTGATGGCTGCGACCACAGCATTCTTAACTTCTCTTTTAAATAATAAACCACCGCTAAGGGCTGATTGGCTGCGAGTGCTCGCTCCAATCTCGCTTGGCCTTGCTCATCTAACCTATCGGGATTACTTACCAATAACCAACGAGTATTCTTAAGGTATTGAGCGTCATTTTTGTTACTCATCGAATTTTGTAGTTCACGCCTGAACTCTGTCAGCTTTTCATTAAAACGCTTCACCACGTGGAAACGGTCAATGACCAACTTCGCCTTCGGAGCGTGCTGTTTTACCGAAGAGATGTATGCCTGTCCCATATCGGTGGCGACGGCTTCAATCGGCTTTTTACAACGCAGTTTCCGCTTCCAAAAACCGTCAAGGCTTTCGGCCTTCTTTCCTTTCTCTGTATAAATGACGGCACTTGTCTTCATATCAATCACAACCGTCATGAAGCCACTTTTTGAGCCACAGTAAATCTCATCAATTCCAATGTGAGTGACGTTTTTAAGACAAGGTTGAGAGTATCGCTTTTGCAGGTAATGCTTCTGAATCTCTTTCACTGTATCCCAACAGACACCACATAGCTTGGCAATAGCATTGATGGTGACGTTCAATGCTGACAGCGAGAGAACATACTGTTCAAAGCCCTTTGTGTAACGCACCTTGGGACGAGGAACAAAGTTAAGCGGCAAATACCCGAGTGTATTACAAGCTCGGCATTCAATCCGCTGGTTTACTATCTGGATGTAACAGGGGCTAGTGCCGATTGGCGTAGCGATGAAACGGCGAACCTTACCTCCTTTTTTTTATGACATCACGACTACGACATGATGGACATTTAATATGAGGATTGTGTGCTACGTGAAAGATGGTCGCGTCACCATCAAACTCTGTAGAGCAATAATGGAAAGGGCCGCGTATTCCAAAGCGATGGTAAAGAAGTGAAGTTGACATTAACTGGCTATTTTTGGCGATATGGTATCAGAAAAGTCATTCAGGTATCGATTTTCCGGATGAACC
>NZ_NDIM01000237.1:0-15358 GCF_002241375.1 Vibrio sp. V19_P1S1T109
GGATATGTATGTAAGACTATGCCAATAATGTGCGTAACCTAATAGTATCAAATCATGACAAAACAGGTGGAAATTTTCACTGATGGATCTTGCTTAGGTAATCCTGGCCCGGGTGGTTATGGGGTTGTCCTTCGTTACAAAGAAACCGAAAAAACGTTAGCCAAAGGCTACCGACTCACCACTAACAACCGAATGGAAATGTTAGCGGCAGTGGTTGCACTGCAAACACTGAAAGAGCCATGTAATGTTATTCTCACCACAGACAGCCAATACGTTCGTCAAGGTATTACTCAGTGGATCCACAACTGGAAAAAACGCGGTTGGAAAACATCGGATAAAAAACCAGTGAAGAATGCCGATTTATGGCAAGCACTTGATAAAGAAAGCGCCCGCCACACCATTGACTGGCGCTGGGTGAAAGGCCATGCGGGTCATCGTGAAAATGAAATGTGCGATGAATTAGCACGCAATGCAGCAGAAAACCCAACCGAAGACGATATTGGGTATCAAGCATCCGAATAAGGGTCACAGGCCTTATCTTGGTTCTGAGTTGATAAACGGTAGTTCAGGCTAACTGGCGAAAGACGCCGTTTAAAACGCCAATGAGGTTTAATCGGTTTCAAGGGATAAGTACGTTTGCGCGCTACGATGAAATACAGGCTACCAAATGGAGCGGCCCAGTCGCCAATACCATTTTCCAACCACGCCCACATGGGTTGATATTTTTGCATCGGGAAAAGGGCATATTGGTCACAGTCAATCACTTGATAGTTCAAGACACTCAGCCAGTCCTTAATCCGATTAGTGGTAAACATACGACCGCTCCAAGGTAAGTTATGTTTTCGCCAAGGCATCAAACTTGCGATCCCCGTAAAACTGATTGGATTAAACCCCGTAATAATGATGTAGCCATCATCCATCATCACGCGATCAACTTCGCGTAAGATACGGTGCGGATCGCCACAATAATCCAGTTGGTGCGCTAAAATAGCCACATCAAAACTCTTTTCAAGAAAAGGCAGTTCGTAGCTATCGGCAATCACCGTATGGAGTGGGTTTTCAATATCAAGATGAACTTGGTGTTGAATATTGCAGTTGCAACTGGCAAGCTCACAACTCAAACCACCGAGCTTAAGCATATGATAGCCAAATAATTTAGAGCACCATTCATCAAGCCGAGTCTGAATAGAATCACTAACCCACTGGCCATTTTTAAGTTGGGACCAAGAATGAGGCTTATCTAATTTTTTTTCGCTACGCGCTGGCTTCATCGATAACCTATTTCACCTCGGTGATTGGAGATACTCATGTTACAGATCAAAAGCATACCCGCATTTAATGATAATTACATCTGGCTGATCCAAAATAGCGATCAGCGTTGTGCTGTGGTCGATCCCGGTGATGCAGCACCAGTGCTTGAGTACCTCTCGAAGCATCAATTAACGCTCGAAGCAATATTAATTACCCACCATCACCATGATCACATTGGTGGTGTTGCAGAACTGGTTCGCCAGTTTCCCAGCATTAACGTTGTTGGTCCCGCTCATGAACCTATTCCTACCTTAACGCACGCGGTTGAAGCTGGCGATCAGCTAGAACTATTCGATGAAATCTTTATGGTGCTTGATCTCGCAGGACACACAAAAGGTCACATTGGCTATGTCGGTGACAATAAACTGTTTTGTGGCGATGCACTGTTCTCCGCAGGGTGTGGCCGTGTTTTTGAGGGCACAATGGAGCAAATGTTTACGTCACTGTGTAAACTTGCCGCATTGCCAGAAGAGACTGAGGTCTATTGCGCGCACGAATATACCGCAAGTAACGTCGCATTTGCTTTAGCCGTTGAGCCCGATAATGACCAACTTCAACAGTATCGAGATACCGTCAACCGGCTCCGAGCCCAGCAGAAATCGACATTACCGACCACGATCCGCCAAGAAAAATGGATCAATCCATTTTTGCGGACCCAGCAAGAGAGTGTGATGAAATCCGTCGCGAATCGTACTCAACAAACCGATCCTCTATCAATTTTTACCGCGTTACGTGAGTGGAAGAACGAATTTTGACGATTTGCTGCTTGTCATAGCAATAAAGTGCCAAGTATTATCAGCAGCCATTAAGTCAAAGGGCTGAGATAGATGCGATTTCAATTTAGCTGGGTGATGGTGCTCTTGTTAGCGGGGTGCCAAATCACTCAGCCAACAGACCAAACAACAGCGCCAAATGCCAAAGAGGCAAATAGCCCTCAGATTCAGACACAAAAAGAGATGGCTAAACAAAAGTCGTCATCTGCAAAAAAGACAACGCCGAAAGTGATCACGCCACAAGAGCAAGCGGACGTATGGCAGCGCATCGCAATGCAGTTGTCGATGGATATCCCAGATCATAAATCAGTGAATTATTATCGAACTTGGTATCTTAAACACCCTAATCACCTACAAACTGTTGCCGAGCGAGCAAAGCCATTTCTTTACCTTATCACTGAGAAAATTGAGCAGCGCGGCTTACCACTTGAGTTAGCACTCTTACCTATTGTTGAAAGCTCGTTTGATGCCTTTGCCTACTCACACGGTAGCGCTGCGGGGCTGTGGCAATTTGTGCCGAGTACGGGAGAGATGTATGGCCTAGAGCAAAATTTTTGGTATGACGGAAGACGAGATGTAGACGCCGCCACCGATGCGGCTTTGGATTATCTCACTGCATTAAATAAGCGTTTTGATGGTGATTGGAGCCATGCGATTGCCGCCTATAACAGCGGTGGTGGGCGGATCTCTAGCGCGATTCGTAAAAATCACAAGGCTGGTAAACCAACCGACTTTTTCTCACTCGACTTACCCGATGAAACCACAGGCTACGTCCCTAAATTACTCGCACTGGCCGATATTGTTGCCAATCAAGAAAAATATGGCATTGAAATCCCAGCAATCGCTAACAAACCAGTGTTAACGTTAGTCGACCCTCAAGAACAGCTTGATCTTGCCATTGCCGCCAATTACGCCGGAATGAGCGTGAAAGAGTTGCAAAGTTACAACCCAGCTTACAATCAATGGGCGACCTCGCCGACGGGACCTCATCAACTGCTTATCCCAGTAGATAAAGTGGAACGCTTTGCTCAGAAAGTTGAAGAGAATCGCGGTAAGGGGATGAAGTTAGTACGCTACAAGGTAAAATCCGGCGATAGCTTGAGTGTGATTGCTCAACAGCACAATACCACCAGCAAAGTGATTCAGACGGCCAACAATCTCAATGGCAACGTCATTCGCGTTGGGCAGTATTTAATGATCCCAACATCCGTAAAAGACGAAAAAGCATACGCACTCAGTGCCAGTAACCGCTTAGCAAAAACGCAAGCGATGGCCCGTGGTCAGTATAAGCTGTCTCATACGGTAGCCAAAGGTGATAGCTTATGGAGCATTGCCAAACAGCACAATGTTTCCCATCAGTCCTTAGCAAAATGGAACGGTATGGGGCCAAGAGACACGTTGAAGATTGGCCAAAAACTGGTCATTTGGAAAAATAGCAGTGAGGGCGCCATCATTCGCACTGTCTTTTATCAAGTGCGTAGCGGCGATACACTCAGCGCCATCGCTAATAAGTTTAAAGTCAAAAGCCTCGACATTGTAAAATGGAACGAGCTTGCAAACCAAAAGTACTTAAAGCCGGGTCAAAAACTCAAGCTCTACGTCGATGTCACTAAGGTCAGTGTATGAATCCTTCCAGTAACCCGTTAATCATGTTGGTGGATATTTTCCGTTCCCCCACGTCTTGTTTTTTAGCCCTTTATCAACGCGGCATGTGGGGTTGGCAACCTTATCTCTTTTTAATCCTGAGTCCCTTTCTATTTTGGGGGGCTTATTTTGACGTGGTTAACCTTGAATGGTTAAAAGCTGGGCTCTCGGCGCAGTTGGCTATGATCAACCCCGCTCAGCTTGAAATGTTAGATGCCAACACCTTGATGGCCAGCGAAATTATCAGTGATGTGGTAGGCCGCACACTAACGATTTTCATGTTGGCATTGTGGTTCAATTTGGCGACCAAGCAGAGCCAACATCAGCACGGTTTCTGGCGTTGGTTTGCCGCAAGTGCTGTCATCACTTTCCCAGCCGTGTTGGGCGATCTCGCCAGTTACGCGAGCTTATTACTCAAACATGGCCACGTGATGACTTACGCTGCTGACCTTAATAGTTTAAATGGCCTAATTAAGTTGCCACTGACTAATGATTGGTCTCAATTTGCCAGCTCCTTCCCACTGCTTTTACCTTGGTACATCGTACTTGGCTACGCGGCGGTGGGCGCATGGACAGAGCTGGAACGCGGCCAAGCTCTGGTGATTTCGGCGCTGCCTTGGATTGGCTATTACCTGATTTGGGCGCTGTACATCGCCATCAGTTAGAAAGTGGTTATAAACTAAAACTCGCCAATAGTGGGTTATGATCAGAAGCGTCCGTTACGGACGCTTTTGCATTGAGCAGTGTTAAACCACGATAAAAAAGATGATCAAGCACCAAGCCCGTCACAAACTGAACACGGTGATCGGGTTCGAACGACACGTCCTTCAAACCCACACGATTTAATGCAGTGGTTAATGTGTCCATTCTTGCTTGACTCCAGCTATTAAAATCGCCACCGACAATCACCGGCCCTTGATGTGTTTTTAATTGAACGAGTAACGCTTCCAGCTGATTGGTATACTCTTGCGTTCCATAGGTAAAGTTCACTGCATGCAGGTTTACAACCGCCAGAGTCTGACCATCACTTAAACGATATAGGGCGTAAATCGCCGATTTGGGTAAGCGCAACCAAGGCTCTAATTCGGTGTAAGCACACGCTAATACTGGCATCTGCTTGCCAAGATTTAACACTCCGGCTGATTCACCAAAAATACGAAAAGCATCCGCTTGCGTCCCCCCCCACTGCTTTTGGCTGATCCACTCTTTCAATGACAAGGTCATGCTCGCTTCTTGTAGCAACACCAATTGGGCATCTTGGCTGAATTTATCCAGCTCACTTTGCCATGTTGCTCTATTTTGTTTATAGATATTCCAAACCAGTACATTAAGCTGACCACGCACATCAATTGCGCGAGCGTTTGGATTATCGTAACAAATCAGTGGAGATGAAGCGTTTTTCCCATCAATAGTCAACAATTGCGGCGTTGAAGGAATAGTAAAAATAGAGAAAAAACTAACCACAGCCGCGGTAATCAGCAACAGCGGCAAAACAAGCAGATATTTTCTTTTCATAACGTTCAACAAAATTGGTAGGGATGTATTAATAAAGAGACAAAAAAGGAGCCATTGGCTCCCTTCTTCTCGGTGTACGGCTAAATAGCGTCTTCGTCTTCTTCACCGGTACGAATTCGTACCACTCGTTCAATATTGGTAATGAAAATTTTACCATCACCAATTTTTCCCGTTTGCGCCGTCTCAATAATGGTGTCAACGCAGCGATCAGCGACATCGTCAGTCACCACAATTTCAAGCTTCACTTTAGGTAAGAAATCCACCATGTACTCAGCGCCACGGTACAATTCAGTATGCCCTTTCTGACGACCAAATCCTTTTACTTCAGAAACAGTCATACCCGTGATCCCGACTTCAGCTAACGCTTCGCGGACGTCATCAAGTTTAAATGGCTTAATAATGGCTTCGATTTTTTTCATGTTCATCCCTTACACTTTCGTCAATTGGTGGCATTATCTGCTAGCAAAAAAAAACAATCAATAAAAAGCCCAAGCAACGCTTGGGCTGATTGAAACCCGTTCACTGTCTTTACTTAAGACTTGCGAAATAGGCCGCTAAGTTTTCAATATCGGCATCACTGAGCATTGCCGCTTGCGCTTGCATTACGACGGCTAAACCACCATTACGCTCTTTATTCTTGTAGGCTTTAACTGATGAGATAAGGTATTGCTCATTTTGCCCTTTTAGATTTGGGTACCCCGGAATAAGGGCAATCCCGTCTGCGCCGTGACACGCCGCGCAGATAGCCGCTTTGGCTTGCCCTGCGGCTGGGTCTCCAGCAAACGCGCTTCCCGCTAACAACGTAAAACCCATAACTATTCCAATCGCGACTTTTTTCATTGCTCCACCTTTATGTCCATATTCATTGTATGTTTTATACGAATTTTGCATGAAAAGCGTTCATTTGTCCCAGATGAGTTCACAATCTTGCCCACTGAAGTCACGATCAACAAATAAATTTGCAATCGCAACCACTTGATTCCGATGCATCAATATTGGCGTTCTTCGTCGTAACCAACTGGGCACGCCATACTCTTGGAACAATTTTTTTAGCTTTCGACTTCCCACTCGTCCTGAAGGACATGCTGCCAGCCCTTCAGGATTAAACGTAACGCTTAATTGATGGCAATCATCGGGCAAGGCTATTTCCTTGCTAGCACCATGAGACGATAACCTAAGATTTCCTAGTCCATCAGGCAAAGTTAGTGATTGATCGGGCACAATCATCGCCTGCCAATCTGAAATGTCTTGATAAGTTTGGATGCAATATAGCTTTTGGTCAAAGCGGCGGATCTCACTTTGCCCTAGTTTAAGCCGAGGATTAGCATCAATACGCGCAGACGCCACTTGTTGCCAAATCATCGCCAAATGTTCTTGAGTCGGCATTGGCTCCCCCAATTGAGCAAGCCACATTCTTAGCAATTGATAGCGTGCTAATTCGCTGCGATGAGAAAGCGCAGTAATTGATAAACTGCCATCAGGCATCTTTGCCTCTTGCATTGCCTCTTGTAGCAGCTCTTCAAGCAACACCTGCTGCTGAGCACACAATGTCGCACTACGAGCAACCGCTTGGTGAATATGCGGCCAGCGCTGCGTAAGAACTGGCGTGATGTGATGGCGGATAAAATTACGATCAAAACGGGTATCTTGGTTGCTTTCGTCCTCGACCCAATCCAAATTCTGGGTTACGGCAAAGCTTTCGATCTGTACGCGAGTCGCCGCAAGCAAAGGACGGACGATTTTCCCCGCGCCAAATGGCATCGCTTGTGCCATCGAAGAGAGTCCTTTGGGTCCACTACCACGCTTTAACGCGAGCAAAAATGTCTCGATCTGATCATCGCTATGCTGTCCAGTTAGTAACAAATCGTCAGTGTTAATGTATTTCGCTAAAACTTGGTAACGCGCCGTACGCGCCAATGACTCCACACTTTCACCGCTAGCGGTATCGAGTTGCACCCGTTCAATAAAAAAAGGGATCGCGGCGTGTTGGGCCCAGCGCTGGCACTGTTTGGCCCACGCATCTGCATGTTGACTTAATCCATGATGAACATAAACAGCGCAGCACTCACAGGAGGTTTCGTCACGATATTGCGCCAATAGTTCAAGCATCACCCGCGAGTCCATGCCACCACTAAAACCCAAGACTAATTGGCTGCTTGCTAAGCGATGACGATTGATAACGTGTGAAAATAGCGAATAAAGTTCAGACATGGGTTTTCAGTGCTAAGAGGAATTGATGCCAGTTTACCTTGAAACGCGCCAAGCAAACCAGCCTTGAAATCGGGCAGATAAAAAAGGGCTGGACAGAATCCAACCCTTTCTATTTATTGTCCGCTCTGCTGTTTAGCAGTAGCCGTAGTTCATCAAACGTTGATAACGACGAGCCAATAATGCTTCTTCATTCAGCGGCTCTAAATCAGCAAGCTGTTTTAGCAGTGTTGCTTTCATATTGGCGGCCATTTGTATTGGATCGCGATGCGCGCCACCTAATGGTTCTTCGATAATTTCATCAATCAGCTCAAGCTCTTTTAAGCGAGGAGCGACTAAGCCCATCGCTTCAGCCGCTTGCGGTGCTTTATCTGAATCTCGCCACAAGATTGAAGCGCATCCTTCTGGCGAAATTACCGCATAAGTGGAATATTGCAGCATGTTCACGTAGTCACCCACGCCAATCGCCAAAGCACCACCAGAGCCACCTTCACCAACAACATTGCAAATTACAGGCACTTTCAAGCCTGACATCACTTTTAGGTTTGTAGCAATCGCTTCAGATTGGCCACGTTCTTCAGCGCCAACACCAGGATAAGCACCTGCGGTATCAATGAAGGTAATAATAGGCATGCCAAAACGTTCAGCCATTTTCATTAAACGCAGTGCTTTACGATAACCTTCTGGTTTTGGCATTCCGAAGTTACGTCTTACTTTTTCTCTCGTTTCACGTCCTTTTTGGTGACCAATCACCATCACCGGACGTCCCTCTAAACGAGCGATGCCGCCGACAATCGCTTTGTCATCAGCAAAAGCGCGATCACCAGCCAACTCGTCAAACTCAGTGAAGACATGGTTGATGTAATCAAGCGTGTAAGGGCGTTGTGGATGGCGTGCCAATTGAGCCACTTGCCATGCCCCTAAATCACCAAAGATTTTCTTCTTAAGCTCTAAGCTTTTCTTTTCTAGCTGTTCGATCTCTTTGTCGAGATCAACGGACTTATCACCACCATGGCGAGACACGTCGCGTAGCGCCTGAATTTTAGCCTCAAGTTCAGCAATTGGTTTTTCAAATTCTAGAAAATTTAGGCTCATCTACCGATCCTTTTATACTCAGCGTTCAACATATTTGACGCCAAATTTTAGTTAAATTCGAGTTCTACCTGATCTTTGCCAAGTAGCTGTTTCAATTCGTCTAACAATGTATCACTTGGGGTTACACGCCACTGCGTACCAAGAGTGAGTCGCACTCTCGCCTCTGCGCGTTGGTAGTATACATTGACAGGTATAGTCCCTGCTCGGTGAGGCTCTAAGATCTGACTAAAGCGCTCAAAAAACTGGCTGTCTATCTGTGATTGCTCAATCGATATCGACAAGCCACGGGCATATTTTTCACGCGCACTGCCCAAGTCCATGACTTCGCGCGCCGACATTTTAAGGCCACCATTGAAGTCATCAAAGCTGACCTGTCCAGAAATCACTAAAATTCTATCTTTTTCTAACAGCTCTGCATACCGCTCTAACGCATCAGAGAATAACATCACTTCCATACGTCCTGAACGATCATCTAACGTCATGATGCCAATCCGCGTACCACGCTTGGTGGTCATGACTTTAGCCGCAATCACTAACCCCGCTAAAGTGACGGATTGATCGCGTCGCGTTGGCGTGGCATCTTTTAGTCGACAACTGGTGTACTTCGCAAGTTCCTTAATATGTGCGTTTATTGGATGCCCGGTCAAATAAAGGCCCAATGTATCGCGCTCACCTTCAAGCCAAACTTTCTCTGGCCACTCGGGGACTTGCGTATATTTATGTTCTACTTCTTCTGGCGCATCAGTCAATACACCAAACATATCAACCTGACCAAAGGCTTCAGCTTGGTGGAATTGGCTGGCCGCTTTCACAGCATCATTTAATGAGGCCATCATTGCTGCACGGTGTGGGCCTAAACGATCCAAAGCACCCGCATAAATAAGCTTTTCAATCACACGCTTATTGACTTTTTTCAGATCAATTCTGGCGCAAAAATCAAACAAATCTTTAAAATAGCCGCCTGCTGTGCGCGCTTCTAAAATCGCTTCAATCGGCCCTTCACCGACACCTTTGATCGCACCAATACCATAGACAATCGCGCCATTTTCATCGACGTTAAAGCGGTACAAACCGGCGTTAATATCCGGTGGTAACACTTTAAGATTCATGCGTAAACATTCATCCACTAAGCCAACCACCTTTTCGGTGTTGTCCATGTCGGCCGTCATTACTGCCGCCATAAATTCGGCTGGGTAGTGGGTTTTTAACCATAAGGTTTGATAAGAAACCAGAGCATAAGCCGCAGAGTGCGATTTGTTAAACCCGTAGCCGGCGAATTTTTCTACTAAGTCGAAGATTTTCATCGACAATTCGCCATCCACGCCGTTTTTTATCGAACCTTCTTCAAAAATCGCCCGCTGCTTGGCCATCTCTTCTGGCTTTTTCTTACCCATCGCACGGCGCAGCATATCCGCGCCGCCTAGTGTGTATCCAGCTAGGACTTGGGCGATCTGCATCACTTGCTCTTGGTACAAAATGATGCCGTAGGTTGGGTCTAGAATTTCTTTTAATGACTCATGTTGCCATTTTTCATCTGGGTAGGAGATCGCCTCTCGGCCATGTTTGCGGTCGATAAAGTTATCCACCATCCCCGATTGCAAAGGCCCAGGGCGAAACAGGGCCACTAGTGCAATGATATCTTCGAAGCAGTCTGGCTGGAGACGTTTGATCAGATCTTTCATGCCGCGCGATTCTAACTGGAATACCGCGGTGGTTTCAGAATTTTGCAATACACGAAATGAAACTGGGTCTTCTAACGGGATAGCTTCAATACGAACGGGCTCTTTGCCTTCTCGTTGTAAGCGCGGATTAATCAGCCCTAGTGCCCAATCGATAATGGTTAAGGTACGTAGACCTAAGAAGTCAAACTTGACCAAGCCTGCGGTTTCAACATCGTTCTTATCAAATTGAGTGACGGGGAAATGCCCTTCAGCATCCGCATAAATCGGCGAAAAGTCGGTAATTGTGGTTGGGGAGATCACCACCCCACCCGCATGCTTACCGGCGTTACGCGTGCAACCTTCTAGAATTCGGCACTTATCAATCAGCTCTTTGACGTCTTCGTCATTGTTGTACAGCTCAGGTAACGCGGGTTCAGCCTTAAACGCCTTTTCGAGTGTCATTCCTGGATCTAGTGGAATAAGCTTTGAAATGCGGTCGACAAATCCAAACGGATGACCAAGCACGCGTCCCACGTCACGAATGACCGCTTTGGCAGCCATAGTACCAAAGGTGATGATCTGTGATACCGCATCACGACCATACATTTCAGCAACGTGATCAATAACTTGGTCACGTTTATCCATACAGAAATCGACGTCAAAATCGGGCATTGAAACCCGTTCTGGGTTCAAGAAACGTTCGAAAAGTAAATCATATTGTAGTGGATCTAAATCGGTGATTTTGAGCGCGTAAGCCACCAATGAACCCGCACCCGATCCGCGCCCCGGTCCCACCGGAATATCGTTATCTTTTGACCACTGGATGAACTCCATCACAATCAAGAAATAACCGGGGAATCCCATGTTATTAATTACTTCGAGCTCAATTTGCAGCCGTTCATCATATTCAGGGCGACGTTGTGCGCGAACCTCAGGATCGGGGAACAGAAATTCAAGACGCTCTTCAAGGCCTTCTTGTGATTTCATCACCAAGTATTCGGTTTCTTTCATTCCTTCCGTTGGAAAGGCGGGCAAGAAATATTCCCCCAAACGGACGGTAACATTACACCGTTTGGCAATCTCAACACTGTTTTGCAGCGCTTCAGGAATGTCGGCAAACAGCTCACACATTTCCGCTTCGGTGCGCAAATATTGCTGTGGGCTATAATTTTTTGGCCGACGAGGATCTTCCATGGTGTAGCCATCATGAATCGCTACTCGAATTTCATGCGCTTCAAAAAACTCTTCGCTGAGAAACACCACTTCATTGGTTGCAACGACGGGCAGATCGTTATTTTCAGCCAATTCTAGAGCAAAGTGCAGATAGCTCTCTTCGTCGGCTCGCCCTGTGCGAGTCAATTCAAGGTAAAAACGATCGACAAAATGAGTTTGATAAAACTCGACACATTTATCGACTAACGCCTGATTACCTTTAAGCAGTGCTTTGCCTATTTCACCACTTTTTCCACCCGAAAGCACAATCAAGCCTTCTGCATATTTCACTAGCCACGCTTTATCAATCACAGGCAGGTGTTGCACATGACCGCGTAGATAAGCATCGGAGATCAGTAAGGTCAGATTTTTGTAACCAACATTATCACTCGCTAGAACCGTCAGCTTGGTGAGCTCATCACCAAACTCCTCAGATTGCATGACAAAATCTGCACCGATAATCGGCTTTACCCCACAGTGATGAGCGGTACCATAAAATTTGACCAAACCACATAAGTTCGTGAAGTCGGTCAACGCTACGGCAGGCATCCCCATCTCGGCCACTTTTTTCACAAGCGGTGGCACTTTGGACAAGCCATCGATCATAGAAAAGTCGCTGTGGACACGAAGGTGGACAAACTTTGGTTCTGGCATGCAATAAAATCCTAGATGCTAGGTTTGGTACAAGATTTGGCGGTTATTCTACGCGAATCTGCTCGTGGCTGACACCCGCAATTAGTCAATTCCCAGCACGCGTTTCACTGGCTTAAAGCTTTTACGGTGCTCTGCGATGACGCCATGTTGTTCGATCGCGGCAAAATGCGCTTTAGTTGGATAGCCCTTATGTTGAGCAAAGCCAAATTGTGGGTACAATTTATCGAGCGCTTCCATCTCTTTATCGCGTACCACTTTAGCAATGATTGAGGCGGCGCTGATTTGCGCCACACGCATATCACCCTTGACGACTGCGATACCATGCATCGGTAATTGTGGAACACGGTTGCCATCAATTAAAACCAAATCAGGT
The DNA here is from genome assembly GCF_002241375.1 of Vibrio sp. V19_P1S1T109. Classification (NCBI taxonomy): domain Bacteria; kingdom Pseudomonadati; phylum Pseudomonadota; class Gammaproteobacteria; order Vibrionales; family Vibrionaceae; genus Vibrio; species Vibrio sp. V19_P1S1T109. Next base: position 12,447 of record NZ_NDIM01000237.1, read on the forward strand.
TGAATCGCTAGACCTGCAATCGCGCGTTGCATCGCCACCATAGTCGCTTGAAGAATATTAAGCTCATCAATTTCAGCTGGTGAACAGCGGCCAACAGACCAAGCGAGCGCCTTTTGTTGAATTTCAGGAAAAAGCGCTAGGCGTTTTTTTTCTGATAACTTTTTCGAGTCGGCTAAACCTTCAATCGGATTATTCGGATCCAAGATTACTGCGGCAGTCACTACGTCGCCCACTAATGGACCTCGACCAACTTCATCCACTCCTGCAATCAAAACATAGCCCTTAGGGTATTCAAAAGGAGTCAGTGTTTGTTCTGCCATCTTGTCTATTTTCCTCTCGTTATTTTTCAATCGCTCTTTTTAATCGTTAATGGTTTGGTTAATGGTTAATGGTTAATGGTTAATGGTTAATCAAGCTTAAAACCGCTTTGGCGGCTTGTTGATCCGCACCTTTGCGGATCCAGTGATGCATTTCAGTAAAACGTTCAATTAAAGAGGAATTATCACGGCTGAGCATGCTATCGACCGCAGGAAACAGATGTTGCGGGTCGCATTCATCAAGAATGAACTCAGGAACCAGTTCTTCTCCGGCTAAAATATTGGGCAGTGAAACAAATTCGGTTATCGCAAGCTTCTGAACCAACCATCCGGTGAGCCAGTTCACTTTGTATCCCACCACCATCGGCCGTTTGAGCAACATGCATTCCAGTGCGACTGTGCCAGAGGCAAGTAGCACAGCATCTGCAGCCGTGATGACATTACGCGCGGTGTCTTCAATAATAACAAAATCGAGCTCTGGGGCGATCTCCTGCCAAATGGTTTCAAACTGCTGTTTACGTTTGGGATTGACGGCAGCTACCACAAAACCAATATCAGGGTATTTCTGTTTGATTTGTCGACATGTTTCAATAAATGGCTTGGCAATTAAACCGACTTCTCCCCCTCGGCTACCGGGTAGCACAGCCAGCCACTGTTTATCTGTCTCTAATTTCAACAATTCACGAGCGGCAATTTTATCGGGTTGCAGTGGAATGGCATCGGCCAGTGTATGGCCGACAAATTCGCACGCAACCTGATACTTGTCGTAAAACGCTTTTTCAAACGGAAGAAATGCCAACACTAGATCGGTCGCCGCATCGATTTTAAAAATACGTTTGGGACGCCATGCCCATACAGATGGGCTCACATAGTGGACGGTTTTGATGCCCGCTTTTTTGAGATCAAGCTCTAGTCGTAAATTAAAATCTGGTGCATCAATACCAACAAACACATCCGGCGGATTGGCTTTAAAATACTTCACCAACTGCGCTTTAACTTTCAGTAAACGCGGTAAGCGGCCAAGCACCTCAACCAGACCCATCACGGCTAGCTCTTCCATATCAAATAAAGATTCACAACCTTGAGCAATCATTTTAGGGCCGCCAATACCGACAAATTGTGCATTGGGGTATTGCTGCTTGATGGCTTGAATGAAGCCTTCTCCTAATGTATCGCCAGAAAGCTCTCCGGCAACAATACCGATTCTTAGGGGACTTTCATGTGAGTGCATATCGTTTCCTAACAGAATCCGCTCAGCCGTTATGCGGCGTCAAAAAGACAAAAGATCGCTAAACAAGTAGCGATCTTCGGATATTAATCAAAACTCAGTGGCGAACTAACGAATAATGCCACGCTCAGTTTTTTCTAGTAAATCAGTAAAACGCTGAATCGATGGGTACTCTTTCGCCATCTCAACCAATATAGGTAAGACCTCTGCTTGCGTTTTACCTGATCGGTAAATTTCTTTATACGCTTTTTGTAGCGCGCGAATTTCGGCTTTTTCAAAACCATTTCGCTTCAAACCAACAAGGTTAAGGCCAAATGGTGAAGCATGGTTACCTTGTGCTAACACGTAAGCGGGTACATCTTGCACCACAGCAGAACAACCACCGATATAGGCATAAGCACCAACGCTACAGAAAGGATGAATCGCCGACAACGCCATAACACCCGCATAGTCACCGACCGTCACATGGCCGCCAAGAATTGCGTTGTTACCAATGTGCGTATGATTACCAACAATCACATCGTGCGCAATATGGGCATTCACACACAATAGGTTGTCGTTGCCAACAACTGTTTGTGTTTTATCTTGCATAGTACCACGGTGAATTTGCACCGCTTCACGAATAACATTGCGATCACCAATGACGACTCGCGTATCTTCACCACCATACTTCTTATCTTGGTTCTCTTCGCCAATGACGGCGTGAGGGAAAATACGGTTCTCTTCACCAATGACGGTGTTTCCTTTGATGACCACATGCGACATCACTTCCGTACCTTGGCCAAGGCTTACCCCAGAGGTGATGTAAGTAAATGGACCAACCGTGACGTTAGCTCCGATGATAGCGCCATCTTCAACCACCGCACTTGGGTGGATTTGTGCAGTTTCATGAATCATATTAAAACTCTCTACGAGCACATTTCATTTCAGCTGAACACACAACCTCACCATCAACTTTCGCTACGCCATTAAATAACGCAATACCACGACGCTCTTTAATGAACTGCACTTCGATGATCAGTTGGTCACCAGGGCCTACAGGTTTACGAAACTTCGCATTATCAATACTAGCAAAGTAATACAATTCATTATCTTTCGGTGCACCAAAGGTTTTGAATGCTAATAGGCCCGTTGCTTGTGCCATTGCTTCTAAAATCAGTACACCTGGAAAAATAGGTAACTGCGGAAAATGACCAGTGAACTGAGGTTCATTAACTGACACATTTTTCAAGCCAACAAGGTATTTGCCTTCTTCAAAGTCAATTACACGGTCAATCAACAGAAATGGGTAACGGTGAGGAAGCAGCCTCTGAATTTCAGTGATGTGCATCGTTTTCGTTTCAGTCGTCAAAGTCATATTCCTATAC
>NZ_NDIM01000344.1:0-15357 GCF_002241375.1 Vibrio sp. V19_P1S1T109
CAGCAGGATCATGCAAAGTTAGAAGTTGAATCTACACATGACCCACTCACGGATTTGTATAACCGAAGATATCTTGATACTTGGTTTTCTTATCAGGAAGAAACAACTAATAATAAACCACATTTATTAGCCATAATTGATGTCGACTATTTCAAAAAAATAAATGATCAGTATGGTCATGAGGCGGGGGATGAAGTGTTAAGGGCATTATCTACCATTCTGAAACAGCAGCTTCGACCTGAAGATCTACTTATGAGGTGGGGAGGTGAAGAGTTTGTGATGATCATTAGTACACCAGAAGCTCATATTAAAGAAGTCTTGGAGAGAATTCGTGCTCAAGTCGAACAAACATCATTTTACTGGGCAGGGCAGCGGGTTCCTGTAACTGTTTCCATTGGAGCAATTGCTGAGAAGTCGGTGTCTAAGTTGGCGTTGTCGTGGCAGAGTGCAATGGAGAGTGCAGACCAAGCGTTATACCAAGCGAAGTCAGAAGGAAGGAATCGATTCATTGTAAATGATAGTTATCAGTGATTGAAAAGCCACCTAGTGAGGTGGCTTTGATATTTTATTCGTGGTGCTGTTAGTCTCGGAAATTGTCATACTGGAATGGCTGGCCCATATCCGATTCACGCATTAGAGCGATCACTGATTGTAAATCATCTCTCTTTTTACCCGTTACTCTTACTTTTTCACCTTGAATGGATGCTTGGACTTTGAGCTTGGCATCCTTAATGGCTTTTACCACTTTCTTGGAGGTTAACGGGTCCAGTCCTTGTTTAAATTGGACATCTTTAAACCAGCGCTTGCCGGAATGTACTGAATCTTTCGCTTCCATCGCTTTGGCATCAACACCTCGTTTCGCGAGGTTGCCACGTAAAATATCCATCATTTGACCCAATTGAAAATCATCTTCTGCAGACAGTTTTACAACTTCATCTTTGAGTTCAAATCCAGCTTCTACATTACGAAAATCAAAACGAGTAGAAAGCTCTCGGTTTGCATTATCGACAGCATTACGAAGTTCAACAGTATCGACTTCTGAAACGATATCAAAAGAAGGCATGGTGTTTCCTTATCTATTGCTTAGTATTTACTTTAAGTTACGGCGGTCAGTGATCGCTTGTGCCAGCATATCCAGCATAGTTGCTGTGTCATCCCATCCTAAGCATGGATCGGTAATCGATTGACCATAGGTGAGGTTATTTATGTCATGCATTGGCTGGTTACCTTCGATAATGAAGCTTTCAGCCATAATACCAGCAACGAAATCCTTACCTGTACGTATTTGTGTGCAGATGTCGGCCGTTACATCTATCTGTTTTCTATGCTGCTTTTGGCAATTCGCGTGGCTAAAATCTACGATGAGGCGCGGGGCTAAGCCGAATTCGATCAGTTGCTCGCAGGCTGCAGATACGGAGTCAGCGTCATAGTTTGTCCCTGTATCACCACCGCGTAAAATAACATGGCCAAAGGGGTTACCACTGGTACGATAAACGGTCATACGGCCATTTTTATCCGGTGAGTAAAAGTAATGCGATGCTTGGGCCGCTCGAATGGCATCAATAGCAATTTTGATGTTGCCATTCGTGCCATTTTTAAAACCGACAGGGCATGACAGCGCAGACGCCATTTCTCGGTGTATCTGAGATTCCGTAGTACGTGCACCAATAGCTCCCCACGTGATGAGATCTGCGATGTATTGCCCGGTGATCATGTCTAAAAATTCAGTCGCAGTAGCAAGGCCTAGCTTGTTGATATCTAATAATAATTTCCGTGCTTTATTGAGCCCTGTTTCCAGTGCATATGAACCATCCAGATTGGGATCCGTAATCAAACCTTTCCAGCCCACAACGGTGCGTGGTTTCTCGAAATAGGTACGCATGACGATAAACAGTTCATTTTTATATTGGTCTTGGATCGCACTCAAACGTTGAGCGTAATCCATTGCTGCTTCAGTGTCGTGTACTGAACACGGACCGACAATGACTAACAAGCGATCATCGTGACCAGTCAGAATATTTTCAATTTGACGGCGTGAGTTTGCGATGCGCTCTGCTACGTCGTCTGTGATCGGATGCGCATTTCCAAGCTCTGCCGGAGTCGGCATTGGGCCCAAGGCTTGAGTTCTTAATTCATCTGTTTTTAATGGCATGGTAAAGCCTGTACTCTTATTGCGAAGCGGTAAAGATAACGGAATTGGCAATAGGAATAAACTCCAAAACGGAAAACTTATTGCTTATCATCTGTGAGATGAAATTTTATTCATAAATTTGTCATAAATATTTACTTTTACTTGAATTAATACTCGGCTATGGGTATTTTCCTGAGCAAGATAATTAAAAATGTAGGGAGTAATGAATGAGTTTGGCACAACATGATACGATCCACCCTCAGTTGATCTTAGGTGATGCCCTTCCAGCGGCAATTGAATCAAGTGGAAATGCCCAGCATTTGTATGTATCGCTGTCCGACATTATTTTAGATTCGTTGTTTTATCATCCTTCGATTGAGCAACATTTTGCGAATCTAACTGAACTTGAGCAAGGCTCTTTGCAATCCATTCTTGATGACAAAGCGGTGGCGGAGCACTTTACGTCAACCATTGTTGATAGAGTAGTGGCAGCGGTTCAAAAAAATCACACTACGATTCGTGTCTGTTTGAGTGATGCAGATAGTTACACTTATAAGGCGTTGATCGGTGGAAGTGTTGAAACGGATGAAATTAACCCAGCGATGGGAGTGCGCGGCGTATCGCGTTTTTCTTCCAACCAGTATGCAAAAGCGTTTAGTTATGAATGCGCTGTGATCAAGGCATTGCGCAAGCAAGGATTGAACATCGAAATTGTGGTGCCATTTGTTCGAACATTAAGTGATGCGGCTACGATCATTGACCGACTGGCAGAGCAGTCTTTACCTCGGAGTTTAGATGGTTTGAAAGTGCTTTATTCTTGCGATGTTCCATCAGCGGCATTGTTGGCAGAGCGTTTGATGCACTATTTTGATGGTGTGGTCATCAACATCGATAACTTAACACAATACACCTTAGGCATTGATAAAGAGAATCCTGAACTTTCCCATTTGTTTAATCCAGAGAGTGAGGCGGTCATCACGCTGCTCGATTTAGCATCAAAAGCGGCACGTCATGCGAATAAGCCGATTTTGGTCGTCACCCAAGCACTCGCAAGTTATCCAAAGCTGCAGGAGCACTTAGCTGAAAGTGTTCAGGCTGATGTTGTGGTAAAAATGTAATGATCTGATTTGGGCGCAGAATAGCTGCGCTCAACCCTAACTTTTTGTAACAACTTATTGACATTTTACAGCGTATACCTTGAACTGGTCCGACAACCATATTGAAAAGGTCAAGCCTCATGCTCTCCCCATTAACAAAAGCGAATCTTTACTTAAATCTGTTTGGTTTTTTAAAAGTACCATTGATTTGGTCCTGCAGGCCAAAGATTTTAGTGCTAAACGAACGCTCTGTAGAAATTCGAATTCCACTGAAACGTCGCAATAAAAATCATTTAAATAGTATGTATTTTGGTGTGTTAGCCGTTGGTGCAGACGTAGCGGGCGGTTTTATGGCAATGCATAAAGCACAACAGCGTGGCTCCAAAGTATCGTTGGCGTTTAAAGCGGTTAGTGCGGAGTTTTTAAAAAGGCCGGAGGCGGATGTCCATTTTCATTGCCATGATGGCCAGCTAATAGACAGTATGCTTGATGAAACTATCGCGACCGGAGAGCGAGTCAATCAGACAGTAAAGATCATTGCAACCTGTCCTTCGCTGCATGGTGACGAGCCTATGGCGGAGTTTCATCTTACTTTATCGTTAAAGCGTATTGGTAAATAAGGCCGAATTAGAGACTACTCGCTTAATTCTATCGGTTCAATGTCGACAATCTTATTTCTATTTAAAACAATTTTCCAACGGTAGTAGCGGGGCTCTTCTTTATGGTTATCTTCTTTGATAATCAAGTTGAGCAAGTGCCGTTTTTCTACGGTTTCTCGACTCACTTGACCACCACTTAACTGATAAATGCGATTAGAGCCTTTGTCCATCAAACGGGTAATCGGGCGTAGGTCAATGTGTAAAGTTTCGCGTGTTTCCTCATAGCCACTCATGAAGCGTGAGGTTGACATGGCCGTTTCTGAGCGATAGTGAAGTACCTGTTCCTCCCTTTGAACAATGCGTTTCTTTCGAATTGTTTTGATTCTGTCTGGTAATTTACTCAGGTTGGTATAATCAAGCCATTCAATTTTGTAACCCACAGATTTTCCGGTCGTTGGGTCTATGTAACGACGCTTCCATTTAGGTTTTCCTTTACGGATCCAGCGCCACAGCATATCGCGTAAGTCATCTTTAAAGATCTCGCGTAATGCATAAACAAACGACATAGCGATGATAAAAGAGGCGGTGATTTCCCCCCAATAGTCGCGAGCTGTAATGGCGATGACGGTGACAAACAGCATTACAAGCCCAGTCGCGATGCCTTTTACGGCACGCTTCATGTTATTACCTAAAGAAGTGACGTGTTCATTAAGCACAATGGGATGCTCGATTAAACGGCGTAGTAGGCGCATCTTGTTACTCAGCCGAGTGATGTCTTCCCCTGCCTTTGCCGAGTTGTAATTGTTAAGTTTACGATGTGCCTGTTCTTTCTCAACCAGTGTAATTAGACGCTCTTTGATGGTTTTATATTCACCATCGCGGTTCATGTGTGCGACTAGGGAAAGAAACTTTTGCTCAGTATACCAAGATAAATAGTTATCAATATTGGCGTAATAGCGTTTTAAGCTCTCTTCATAAGGAATGCTGCGGCGCAATCTTTTCAAAATATCTAAAGAGAGTTCAATGACACTATCAACTTCATCTGATGTGACGGTGTCACTCGTCGTATTGAGTTGTACTACAGCTTTATCTAGAGCGATAACATACTGATAAGCAAATAAACTCAAACTGACTCGATACTGAGTAGAAGAGAGATGGCCTCGTTGTGCAAGTCGGCTGTGCACTAAGGGCAGTAACGTTTTATCACTGTAATACGCACGCTCTTGGTGGATGAAGCTATAGTAAAAGTCAGATTCAGGAAGTATTTCGGGTGTTAGACCTAAATCACCGGGAATGAATAGGTAAATGTCTAGAGCAAGTTCTTTGCTCTGAGACATGGCATGTGAAATTTTAAGCGTGATGGTATCTTGCTTATCGACATTAACCAAAGAAAGCTCCTGAAAAAATGCTTATTTTTCCCTTGAATGCAGGAAAGGATAACAGAGATCACGTATAATCTCTGCAAAATTGAGGTGAGACATAGTAAATGATTAACGTTGGTCAAATAAACAGTTTAGAAGTCGTAAAGATTGCTGATTTCGGCGTATTTTTGGATGCTGAAGATTTTGGAACCACTTTACTGCCTAAACGATTTACCCCAGATGGGGTTGAATTGGGGCAGAAAATAGACGTATTTTTGTATTTCGATTCAGACAATCAACTTGCCGCGACGACTGAAAAACCGATTGCAAAAGTAGGCGAGTGGGGATTGATGAAAGTTCAGGGTGTGAATAGCACTGGTGTTTTTGTTGATTGGGGTCTGAAGGGTAAAGATTTATTGGTGCCTTACAGCGAACAGCGTGCTCGTTTTAAAGAAGGACAAATGATTTTAGTGTATGTCTACACTGATAAGGCTTCCGGCCGCATCGTAGGCACAACTAAATTCAACAAGTGGCTGGACAAAACCCCTGCAAACTATACGCAGAATCAGCAAGTTGATCTATTAATTGCAGAACACTCAGAACTCGGATACAAGGCCATCATCAATGGCGAGCACTGGGGGATGATTTTCCCATCAGATGTGTTTGGTAAGTTGTTTATTGGTAAGACCTTAAAAGGCTACATCAAAAATATCCGTGAAGATGGAAAAATTGACCTAGCTCTGCAAAAAATTGGCGTAGCAAAAATGGATGAGCTAAGCACTAAGATCATAGAGTTACTTGAGAAAAAGGGTGGTTTTCTTCCATTAAGTGATAAATCGACACCAGAAGCTATTTTTTCGATGTTCCGTACCAGTAAGGGAACCTTTAAGAAGAGCATTGGTGGTTTGTACAAGCAGGGAAAAATTACCATTGGGGAAGATGGAATTCATCTTGTATAGCTGAGGCGTTCACCTCCTGTTGCAATCTATTTTCCTTGACGATAAAAAAAGGCCCGAAACTTTTCCGTTTTTGGGCCTAGGGGAATGGCTCATTTGAGCCTACGCTAATCATTAAAATAGTCGTACTTATGCTTCCCTGTAAGTATAGTTGTTATCGCTAGAAGTGCGCGTGTTTTCTAGATTTTTGTCCTATTTTGGGGCATGTTAAAACAAATTTTTATCTTTAACGAGTTCTCTTGGTAAACCATTTTTTATGCGGTTTCCTACCCATTTCCCTAGGCCAATCACATCGTTACCGAGTTTAACCAGCACTTCGCCAGTGCCAGTTTGTAGTGCTGGTCTGACATCTCTGCCCATGTACCAATCTCGCGCTTCTTCAATCGATAGTGTGATGCAGTTTGATTCGTTACCAGTCGCTAATGATGTAGCGACTTGATGTTGCCAGCGATAACCTTTTTTATGTGTTTCAGCGATTTTTATCCCCATGCGAGAGAAGCGGAATTTGCCGAGCATAGGTTCCAGTGCGTTTGGAAATAACCATACATCATTATCACGTAGCCAGACACTGGTATCATCGGGGATCGCAACTTCAAACGTTTTCATGAGTTGATCCGTGATCTCTTGTGTGAGTTTAAGGTTGGCTTTCGCAAAAGGAAATTGACCTAAGCGTTTGTTGACTTCAGGGTGGGGTACAGAGCTAAGTTTACGGATTTTCGCAACAAAAAAACCTTCACAATCATAAGCTTGAGGGAATACATGCAAAAACCCTTCGTCTGTAATAGCTGCTTTTGCATCCTCAAACAATGAAATAAGGGAAACAAATTCAACTGATTGTGGATATTTTTCTTGTAGATGCAAGCACACTTGTTGGTTCTCTTCTGTACTCAATGTACAGGTTGAGTAGACCATCACACCGCCGGGCTTTAAAGCTTGAAACGCACTTTCAATCAAATCTTTTTGTGTTGTGGAAATCGACAATACAGATTCTTTACTCCAGTTTTTCATCGCATCAGGATCTTTACGGATGGTACCTTCTCCTGAGCATGGAGCATCTATTAACACCGCATCAAATTGTTCCGGTAACCAACCGCCAAAGACTCGACCATCAAAATTGCTCAGTGCACTGTTACGTACACCGCAGCGTTCGATATTAGCATGCAGCACTTTAACACGGCTGGCTGAAAATTCGTTGGCGACTAATACGCCTTCATTTTCCATACACGCCGCAATTTGCGTTGTTTTTGAACCCGGAGCCGCCGCCATGTCGAGTACTGAATTGAACGATTCACCGCCAGTGAAAAGAGCGGATACTGGCATCATAGAACTGGCTTCTTGAATGTAAAAAAGACCTGCCATATGTTCGGCGGTATTACCTAAAGGTACGACAGACTCGTCGGCTTCAATCCAAAAACCCGTATTACACCAAGGCACTGGTGATAAAGCCCATCCTTTTTCTACGGCACGTTGACAAAAACTATCGACAGAGATTTTTAGCGTGTTGACTCGGATACTTTTACGCAAAGGACGTTGGCAAGCTGCAATAAAATCACTCATCGTTAGATGTGTGGGCAGTATCGCTTCAATTGTCGCAAGAAAAGGTTCAGGTAGGGTTATATTGGCGTGCAAAGCAGTATCTCGTCTGGGAGTTGAGGCCGGATTATATAAGAATCGTGATGAGATCAAAATAATAAAAAATGCAGCGATCAGCTGCATTTTATAAGAATCAAGGTTAACCCTTTAAGGTTTTGGTATGGCTGTTCGCCATTGGTGCCATTCTGGTTTGGCTTCAGGATATAAGTAAAATGCTTGGCCTTGTTTAGCGATAGGTTGTAGCTGTTTTTGCTCTGGAGTGGCAAATGTAATTCCGCCTTTCATGATGCTATCTAACGTGCCTGCTTTTATATTTGCACCAGATAAACCGATGGATACATCGACGCCAGAAGTGTTCCAAAATACGCTATTGCTGCGAACCAGATAAGCGAACTCTTTTTGGATTTCAATGGTAAACATGACGCGGTCTGCAAAGTCTCCTAGAGCAACATGGGTTACTTTGCCCACTTCCATTTCACGGTAGAGAACCGGGCTATCTTCAGTCACTGATCCTCGTGTTTCACTTTGTAAGGTGAATTCAATACCGAGTGCTTGTTGTGGCTGTTTTTCTAGTTCAAATTGATACTGCACATCGCCAAACCCAGGTTGGACCTCAATGCTGGAACTGAGTAAGTTTTGCAGATTTTCAACACCATTGAAGCCAATCTTAGTTTTCGCTACCCAAAAGTGAGAGCCATTTCTGGCAATGCCTAATGCGTAGCTAGGCTCAATTCTCGCTTGGAGTGTAACTTGGTTTGTCTTGAAATCGGGTGTTACAGAAACAACCTCTCCCACAGTGATATTGTTATATTTGATGGATGTTCCTAGCGTAACGCCAAAGGATGAATCGGCCGTTAAGATGATTTCTTGGCCCGCCTTACGTGCTTGATCGTAGCTGTCATAGAGCTTCCACAAATTCTGATCTTTGTTATCAATACCTTGCAACGAATCAAATGCAATGCCTCCTTGAATTAAAGTTTTTAAAGGAGCGGCTTTGACTTTTACGCCTGCAAGTGTTGCATTAATTTCGACGCCAGAACGGTTCCAAAAAACAGTTTGATTCGTAATCAGATGGCGATATTGATTCTCTATTTTGACCTCGATTTTCACACCTTCTTTAGTGAGCTTAAAGCCAAAAACACTGCCTACTTGAAGGTTACGGTATAGGAGCGGGCTGCCCGGATTGATGGGAGGAAGCTCGTCGGCAAAAAGAGTCAGTGTCTGTGAGCCGCTTTGATTATATTTTGCAAGCTCAGCTAAGGATTTACTTTGATATAGCGGGTATTCATTACTCGCATTTTCAGCGCCTTCGCTGATGAAACTGATTGAGCCGGCGAGCAGTTGTTTGGCAGGAGGGATCGAAACATTAAGGCCTGATTCGGTGAGCTCCGCGGTGGCCGAGCCTGTAATGTAAAAACGATTCTGTGAGCGTATGAGTGATGAGTACTCTTCATCAATCAGCGTATTGAGCACAACACTGTCTTGCTGCAACTTTACGTCAATTACTGAACCTACCGCGATACCTCGATACAAAATCTGGCTGCCCACATCTAAGCCATATGAGCTTTCCGCTGTAAGTTTGATAGCAATCGATTTTGCTTGTGACTGATTAAATTCAAATTGGCGAATTGCAGTGAAACTTCTGGCCTTTTCGCCCTTGCCAGGAATGAGTGTCAAGTAATTCCCTTTGATCAAATTACCGATGTTCTCAACTCCAGAGAGTGAGACTTTGGCCTCTTCCAACACAAAACGGCTTCCCGAATTGAGCATATCACTAAAAGCCGGCTGGATAGCGGCAGAGGCGATGATCTGTTGGTGACTTTTACTGAGCTGCAATTCCGTGATTTGACCGACTTCTATTCCTCGGTAAATGATGGGGGCACCGGTTTGGTTAATATTATGCTGATCGGGTAGGGTGATTTTCACAGGGATACCACGCCCTGCGGTTTTTAAATCGCGATAGAGACTAAATTGGGTATTTTGTTCAACAGGCTCCCCACCGTCCGGTGAATCGACGGCAATTGAACCACCGATTAATGCACTTAAACTTTCTAAGCGGACATCAACACCTTCAAAGCCAATGCTTGCACCAACACCGCTGACATTCCAAAAACGGCTTTCATTGGTAATAATGTGGCGATACTCGTCTTTTATCGAGGCTTGAATGAGTACCGACTTTGCATCGTCATCGAGTTTGTAGTTAAACACTTCACCAATCGGAATTTTTTTATAGACGATTTGTGAGCCAACAGAAATACCTCCGAGATCGCGAGCCTTTAGAGAAATGATAAGCCCTTGATTAGGCAGTAGATCAGAAGGTGCACCATCTAAAGCACTAAACACTTTATCGTGTTCAGCTGAACTATTTTCGTTACCCGGTTGAATCGCAATATAGTTTCCTGAAACCAACGCATCTAGACCTGAAACGCCAGATAAACTGGCCGTTGGCTTCACTAACCAAAAGCGGGTATTGTCATTGAGTAACTGAGTAGCTTCTGGATAAATATCGGCTTCCACATAGATGTTTTCTAATCCTTCGGACAGTTTAATATCTCTTACCATGCCGACTTCGAGCCCTTGGTAGCGAATTGTTGTTCGCCCTGCGACTAAGCCTTGTGCGTCCGAAAAATAGATCTGGATTCGTTCGCCAGCATCGTGAATGGCTTTAACGACTAACCAACCTGCGAGCGCCATGGTGAGTATGGGCAGTATCCACAAAGGTGAGATGCCCCTATTTCGCTTAACATCGGGAGTGTGTGAGGGCTGGCTTGAAATTTGTTTACTCATGTGAAAGCTCGTTTTGGTCTGCGATTTCTGGGTAATTATCCCAGATGAGTCTTGGGTCCATACTTTCTGTGGCGAGCATGGTGAGTACAACCACCAAGCCAAAGGCAACGGCTCCATAACCGGGAGTGAAGTCGAGAATTTGACCGCGATCAACCAGTGTCAACATAATTGAGATGACAAACAGATCCATTACCGACCATTTGCCGATCCATTTAATCGCGAAATAAATGTTCATTCTCTGACGGTGGTAAACCGTTCGCTTAAATTTAATCGCCAGTAATAGATAGGTCAGGCCGAATATTTTTACAATAGGCACGATTATACTGGCCACAAAAATGATGATTGCAATTCCGACCATACCACTATTAATCAGTGACGCAACACCAGAGAAGATGGTGTCTTCTAATCGCTGTCCGTTGGTAATTAAAATCGATATTGGAATCAGGTTCGCGGGGAAAATAGCGACACTTGCTGCAATTAAATAGGCCCAAGTTCGTTGTATCGAGTTGGGTTTCCGGTGATATAATTTTTGCGCGCAACGCACGCAGTGCGTATTTTCTGGTTGTGAAAGATGGCAATGGTGGCAATGCACCTCTTTACGCTCGAAGGCATATTGATTCTCTGGCTGCCACGCTTGCCAATAGCGCCTTACGCTAACTCGAGTCGCTAACAATACGGTTGCCAGTTGCAGCAAAACTAAACCATACAACCCCACACCGATAAAAATGTCGGAATAATCTTGAAGTTTAAAACAAGATACCGCCACGCTGACTAAAAAAACATCGAGCATTACCCATGCTTTTAATCGCTGAATAATGATCAGTGAGCCACGCAGTAGATGAAACCATCGATAACGCAAGGCGATATGAGCGGTCACTACGGAACCACACACTAAAAGTGGCGCAATAGAGCTGCAAAATAGCACCAATAAAGCGAGCGCTCCAAAGCCCTCTTCAGCCAGCGCAAAGACACCGGATGGCAAGGTGGCGGGGATCATCACCCCAACCAAGCGAATGCTGATGAATTCAAAAAAATGAGAGGGGATAAACAGTAACAAGCAAGTGATGGCAACGGCTAAATCCCCAGACAAAGAGGGAGATCCACCGCGGTACAGTTGGGTACCGCAGCGTGGACAATAGGCACTTTTTCCATGCTCAACCTCGACGAGATCAACGGCCAATTCACAGCCGTGACACAACCTCACGCCGTTAGGTGATTGTGGATGTTGAATAAGCGCTGAATGTTGAGACAAACAATCATCCTAATTTATTGTTACCCAATCACTAAACGTACGATTGGAGATTTCCATAAAGGGTCTGATATAACCCATCTTGCTCGACTAATTCTCGATGCGTACCCATTTGGCTAACTTGACCATCTTCCAGCACGTAAATTATATCGGCTTGTTTCACTGCCGAAAGGCGGTGCGCAACAATTAAAGTAGTTCGACCTTTCAAAAATCCAGTCAGAGCATTGTGCAATGCCGCTTCAATTACCGTATCTAACGCGGATGTTGCTTCATCCAAAATAACAAATTTGGGATTGCTCAGTACCATCCGAGCGATGGCTAAACGTTGACGTTGTCCGCCCGACAAGCGAATACCATTTCGGCCAACTAGCGTTTCTAAACCGTCACTGAGATTCGCAGTCACATCATCCAGTTGTGCAATATGCAGCGCTTGCCATAATTCCTCTTCTGCATATTGACCGCCGAGGGTCAAATTATGCCTTAAGGTGTCGTTGAATAGTATAGGTTGTTGTAATACCACGGCAATGTTATCGCGAATAATATCAAAACTTATCTCTTCAGTGGTCGCACCATTAAAACGGATCTGCCCGGAATTGGGCTGATACACACCAATTAACAGTTGGATCAACGTGGATTTCCCACCACCACTTGCGCCAACCAACGCAACTTTTTTACCCGCCGGAATCGTGAGCGAGAGATCGTTGAGCACACTCTTTTCACTATCGTAGGCAAAATTAACGTGAGAAACCTCAACATCGACCTGGCGGTTATCTGTGAATGGGTTAATTTTGCAAATAGGGCGAGGCTCTTCCTCCAGTGCAAGCAGATCATTAATGCGATGAAAGGCCGCCTTTGCACTGTACCAAGAAAATTGAATACTCAGCAGCTCTTGCACTGGGCCTAACATAAACCACAAATAACCGAAAACGGCGAAAATTTGCCCTATGGTCAAGTCGCTAAAAACCACCATCAGCATCGCGACCGCTCTAAATAGCTCAAAACCAAGTAAAAATAGGAGAAATGAGACGCGCCCTGCAGCCTCTGATTGCCATGCATATTTGTCTGCATTCTCTCGGACTTGGTTGGCTTGCTGTTTGAGTTCATTGAGAAACTCTCGCTCTTTATTAGCGGCACGCAATTGATAAATGCCATCTAATGTTTCGACTAGCCGATTTTGAAAGCGTTCATACGCTTGGTTTTCTCGCTTTTTCAGATGTTTGACTTTGCTTCCGAGTTTACGTGAAAAGTAAATTACAATCGGGTTGACCAATAAAATAAACAGCCCTAAACGCCACTCAAGCCAGAGTAGAACACCCGCGGTGCCTAACACGGTCAGTAGGCTGATGATAAATTTACTGAGTGTGCTACCTATGAATTGATCAATGGTTTCGATGTCGGTGATTAAGTGAGCATTAATACCACCACTGCCTTTGGTTTCGTACTGCCTGATGCTTATCCGTCCTAATTTATCAATCATTTTGCAGCGCATTTGGTAGGTGATGGTTTTGGACACCAAAGTAAATTGACGGCTTTGAAGTATGTTGAGCGCTTGGCTGACGCTACGCATCAAGACCACTAGCAATAACGTGAGCGCAATATAGCCTGTTGGGTTTTGCATCGACGTCGGTAGAATAGTATTCATCATCGCCAAACCAGAAGCGGGTTTATTCAGCAGAACTTCGTCGACCATTAATGGCATTAATAGTGGAATAGGGACACTAACCAGCGTTGCAATAACCGCGATCGCATTGGCAAATAGAAGTGTAGGTCGATGTTTTTTTACTTGTTTTATTACCCAAGAGCGGCTAATAGTGTCATTGGAATTAGTCATTATGATGAGAATGCATCCTATTTATCGTGTGAGAAATTGTACGCTGTTCAAAAATAGATGTCTTCCGTTTTCAAAAGGTCGTTGAGTTTATATGAACATAGAAGAATACCGCCGTCTTACCAAGCAGGCGGTGGCACTGGTTGAATCTGAAACGGATTTAATCGCTAATCTTGCCAATTTGAGCGCCTTATTTAACATGGAGCTTGAAGATCTTAACTGGGTGGGTTTTTACCTAATAAAAGAAGAGCAACTGGTTCTCGGTCCCTTTCAAGGAAAACCAGCCTGTGTACGCATCCCCTTAGGAAAAGGTGTGTGTGGTACTGCGGCGGCGACTAACCGTATACAACGTGTTTATGATGTCCATGAGTTTGCTGGTCACATTGCTTGCGATGCTGCGAGTAATTCTGAGTTGGTGGTGCCATTTTCTATCAATGGTCAAGTGGTGGGAGTATTGGATATTGATAGCCCAACAATTGGCCGTTTTTCTGAAATTGATGAGAAAGGGATGGCAGAATTAATGATTGAGATAGAAAAGCTGCTCAATTCACACGCTAACAAGGCATAAATTGGTCATTGCCTGTGGTTTTTCGCATTTAGGTCACTATAATACCGAACATATTTATCTTAATGCCTCGCGGAAAGACCGCATAAACCAGGAATCCTCATGGAAAACACTGAAAAGTTAAAAAACAGCAAAGAAGTTATTGCGTACATTGCTGAATGTTTCCCTAAGTGCTTTACTTTAGAAGGTGAAGCAAAGCCTTTGAAAATTGGTATTTTTCAAGATCTTGCTGAACGCCTAAACGAAGACTCAAAAGTAAGTAAAACACAGCTGCGTGCTGCGTTAAGACAATACACGTCGTCATGGCGTTATCTACATGGTGTTAAACTAGGTGCAACTCGTGTTGACCTTGATGGCAACCCATGTGGAGAGTTAGAAGAAGAACATGTAGAGCACGCACAAGCCGCATTGGCAGAAAGTAAAGCTCGAGTACAGGCTCGTCGTAAAGAGCAAGGACAAAAGGCACGCGAAGAGGCAAAAGCGAAGCAACCAAAAGCGAAAAAGCCTCAAGCACAAGCTCGTCGTCCTCAAGCGAAAGCGCCAAAAGCTGAAAAACCTGTCGAGACGCGCGCTTTAAATGCTGATGAAATGATCACTGGCAAACAAGTGAACGTAAACATGGGTAAAGGAAACATGGCTGCGACCATTGTTGAAGTTAATAAGGAAGATGTGCGCGTTCAACTTGTCAACGGCCTACAAATGGTTGTGAAAGCGGAGCACTTGCGCGCATAAAGGAGAAATTCCTACGCATGAAATGCCGTTCAAAATTAACGTTGATCGCTGCTGGCCTATGGCTAGCAGCGTCATCCGTTCAGGCCTTAGAAGCCACTCTTAGCAAAGAAGATTTACCTCTTCTTGCCCCAGAAATGCAGCATGAAACGGCGAGTAAGCGTGTGACTTCCCGTTTTACTCGTTCTCATTACAAACACTTCAACTTGAATGACGATTTCTCGCAAGCTATCTTCAATCGTTATCTCGAACTGCTCGACTACAACCGCAATATCTTTACTCAGAGCGATATTGATTCCTTTCATACGTGGTCGACACAACTTGATGATCAACTCAAGGCTGGCAATAACCAAATTGCATTTGATGTTTATAACTTATCAATGCAAAAGCGCTTTGAGCGTTTTCAATATGCGCTTTCTCTGCTCGACAAAGAAATTACATTTGAAGCCGATGAATCGATGG
>NZ_NDIM01000217.1:0-15180 GCF_002241375.1 Vibrio sp. V19_P1S1T109
GAGTAATACTGTATAAAATAACAGTTTTTCTTGATTTATTAAGGTCACATTGGTTAATGTGGCCTTATTTTTTTGCGTTGATTTGAGTTTATGACCCGTTTATTCATTGCTGAAAAGCCCAGCTTAGGGCGCGCTATAGCCGATGCTCTGCCGAAACCACACAAGAAAGATCAAGGTTTCATTCGTTGTGCGAATGGTGACATCGTTACTTGGTGTATTGGGCATTTACTCGAGCAAGTTGAGCCGGATGTTTATGATGAACGCTATAAAAAGTGGAATTTACTCGACTTACCTATCATTCCTTCACAGTGGCAGCTTAGACCGCGCAAAACATCGAGCAAACAGTTGACTGTGATTCGTCAGCTTTTGAAAGAAGCATCGCAAATTATCCATGCAGGAGACCCGGATCGCGAAGGGCAACTATTGGTTGATGAAGTGATTGATTATTGCAGAGTAAGCCAAAGTAAAAAAGAGCAAGCATTGCGGCTACTGATCAGCGATTTAAACCTTCCAGCCGTGCAGCGTGCACTGAAACAGATGCGCAGTAATCGCGAATTCATCCCTTTATCGGTTTCAGCGCTCGCGCGTTCAAGAGCCGATTGGTTGTATGGCATGAATATGTCACGGGCTTATACTTTGCTGGGGCAGAAAGCGGGCTATCAAGGTGTCTTGTCGGTTGGACGGGTACAAACTCCTATTCTAGGGCTTGTGGTACGTCGGGATGAGGAGATAGAAAACTTCATCCCGCGAGACTATTTTACATTACATGCGTTAATCCCTTATCAAACTGATCAAGTGGCGTTTGATATCCGTGCGCGCTGGAAACCCAGCGATGCTTGCCAGCCGTGGCAAGATGAAGAAGGGCGAGTCTTAAACCGCAAGTTGGTGGAAAATGTCGCACAGCGCATCGCAGGGCAACCCGCCACAGTGATTGAAGCCGAACAAAAGCAAACTAAGCAAGCCGCGCCGTTACCTTATTCCTTATCTGCACTGCAAATTGATGCAGCGAAGCGCTTTGCAATGAGCGCCCAGCAAGTGTTAGACACTTGCCAATCTCTGTATGAGAAGCATAAATTAATCACCTATCCGCGTTCAGATTGTCGTTACTTACCACAAGAACATTACGCTCAAGCTTCGTCAGTAACTCAAGCTATCGCGTGCAACGCCAAAGAGTTGTTAACGGCGGTCAGTGGCGCAAACTTAGCTCTTAAATCCAAAGCATGGAACGATAAGAAAGTGGACGCACACCATGCCATTATTCCCACACCAAAGCAGGCATCCGTCAATGCCTTGTCGGGAAATGAGATGAAAATATACCAATTGATTGCGCGCCAATACTTGATGCAATTTTATCCCGCTGCCGTGTACGCGGAAGCCAAGCTGGTGTTTGATATTGCGGGTGGCTTTTTTGTTGCGTCAGGGCGACAACTGGTTGACACCGGTTGGAAGAGTTTGTTAGGCAAAGTCGATGAAGAAGAGAACGGAGTCGATGCCGTTCCACCACTGAGTAAAGGGACGGTGCTGACGTGTCGAGAAGGGGAGATTCACGATCGAAAAACCGAGCCTCCTCGTCATTTTACTGAAGCGACTTTGCTACAAGCGATGACGGGAATTGCTCGCTATGTTGAAGATAAAGAGCTGAAAAAAATCTTACGTGAAACCGATGGTTTGGGTACGGAAGCGACGCGAGCGGGGATCCTTGACACTTTATTCAAGCGGCAACTCTTAACACGTCAAGGTAAGCTGATTCTAAGCTCGCCAGCGGGAAGGGGTTTAATTCATGCGCTGCCAAATGAATCAACTTATCCTGATATGACCGCCCATTGGGAGCATCAATTGCAAGCGATGGCTGAACGTGGGCAAGCGTATCAACCCTTTATGCAAGTGCTGCAAGAGCGCATTATTCAGATTATGGAACAGGCGAAATCGGGCGCAGTGCCAGAGTCGCTTCGCTCATTGCCCAAAGTGGAGCGCCCTGCATTCAAACGAAAGACACGTAAATCCAGCAAAACCACGCGTTATCAACGTAATTCGGCTCAATAAAATGACATCAAAGAATCGGTCGCTAAGCAAGCTGAGGCCTGCGAATTAGGTAAGATATTCACCGACCTGACGAGCTAATTATCACATTTTCGATAAAAAAGGCTGGTATCCCAATCGGTTACATTGTCAGTCACTTTGCCGACAAGTGGCAGTAAACGCCACGCCTCGCGCTCTTGAAAAGGGTGGCTTGTTATCACGGCAAAACCAGCAATACAGCATCTTCCACCTTTAGAACGGATAAACTGGGCAATCGAGCTGACCGCTTCTTCACTGTAGGATTCAATCTTATAGAGATGGCTCATACACTTCTCCTCTCTAACCATGCCATTAATTACGACATAACCGTTGAATAATGGGAAGCATATTTGATGCCAGTTTCTAAAAAATACACCTTTGGTATGTGATGAATGGAGAGGGTACTTATCTAATGAATGGCAACTGGTGCGTGGAATAAAATATCAGTATGAGAAAATGATGTTAATCAGATACGAAAAAGCCGCTGTAAAAACAGCGGCTTTTCTTAAAAGTGGCGGAGAGATAGGGATTTGAACCCTAGGATAGCTATTAACCATCGCCGGTTTTCAAGACCGGTGCTTTAAACCACTCAGCCATCTCTCCGTGTGGTGCGCATAATAGCGAGGCAATTTTACTTTGTAAAGTCTTGAGCTGATTGTTTGCTGGTTTTGCATACAATTGACGATGATTTTCCACTAATGGCTTGATTCTTAGTACCTTGTTGGAGAAAAAATGTACATTAATGCGTACTTCGTTATGGCGCATTTTTGATTTGGTTGCTGGCTTAACGGTGAATTCTTACGATGTTTATACAGAAAGTCGTATTGAAGCGGGGTAATCGATTATGTATTAGCAACGGTTTACCAAGAGCCTGATGCTCTCTTGTAGTATCAGGCTACCAGAGTTTCATAAATGGAATGTTATTTCTTTTTTATGCTTTTACGTTCATATAATACTTAAACCTCTGGGAATGACGGGTAACAAGCTAAAACTGGCAGGGAAATGATACTAAACCTGAACCATAGCCAAAAGATGGCTTTCTTGACCCTGCGCAAGGTGAGGAGTAATTTGCAGCTTCCTGTGTTTAAGGCACTGCTTCCATTTCCAATCATTAAGTACAGAGTGTTTGCAGGAGTTTATCTTGCACTCACCTATGCTGATGATTGAAATCAGTCAATAAAAAGAACCATGCTAGAAGAAACGACAACCAATGACCCTCATGATGCTCAACCTGAGGGGACTGAACGCATTTATCGCCAACGTTTTGATTCCAAAATAGGGTTTCAAAATGAATACGATATTCTTGCTATTGAAGAGCCTTTACAAATCAGTTTGCAATGGAATGATACGGTTACTAACAAGCTGCATATCGAAGAGTGGAGCATGACAATGCGAACGCCCGGTGACGATGCTCATCTCATCGGTGGCTTACTTTACACGCAGCAAGTGATCGATTCATATGACCATATACTCAATATGGAATTGGTTGACGACGAATCACGCCATGGCCAGAATCACTGGTTGGTCACGCTCAATCATCCATGCACTGATGTGATTCAGCATCAGGCCCGTCGTTATATGAGCCAGTCGAGCTGTGGCATTTGCGGTATGACATCCATCCGAGCCTTGAGTTTGAGGCGAGAAATTCGTGTTGATGATAGCCCGAAATGGCTCTCTTCTGATGTTGTTATTGCGCTTCCTAATCTGCTTCTTGTTCATCAACCACTGTTTGCAAAAACGGGGGCGGTGCATGGTGCGGGTTACTTCGTGAATGGCGAGTTGATTGCCGTTGCCGAAGATGTGGGTCGCCATAACGCAGTGGATAAGTTGATTGGTCGAATTTTGAGTGAGCAACGTTGGCACCCGCAAGGGGTATTGATTCTTAGCGGCCGAGTGAGTTTTGAGTTAATGCAAAAAGCGGCCATTGCTGGCATTTCAGTGGTGGTGGCTGTTGGTGCGCCATCACGTTTAGCGCTCGATATGGCGCGTCAGTTTGATATGACACTGATTGGTTTTATCAAAAAAAATCAGTTCAATATATACCATGGTCATGCACGTTTGCAGTCAGTGAAAGAGTGAGAAGAAGAATATGAGTATTAAACAATATACCGGTTCGGCTGGTGGTTGGGGAGCGCTAAAAAGCACCGCGCATCATCTATTGAAAAGTCATAATGTTGCCAAAAATATTTCCAATCTTTTAAAAACCAACCAAGACCATGGTTTTGACTGTCCGGGCTGTGCTTGGGGTGAAAAACATGTCCCAGGGCGTTTTCGTTTTTGCGAAAATGGCGCTAAGGCCGTCAACTGGGAAGCCACTTCTCGACGCGTTGGGGCGGATTTCTTTAAGCAATATTCGGTCACTTGGCTCAATAAGCAGAGTGACTATTTTCTCGAATCTCAAGGGCGTTTAGCGGAACCAATGCGCTATAACGCTCAAACGGATCACTATGAGCCAATCAGCTGGGATGAGGCGTTTGCACTGGTTGCACAACACCTCAATCAACTCGCTAGTCCAAATCAGGCGGAATTTTATACATCAGGCCGCGCGAGTAATGAAGCTGCATTTCTATACCAGTTGTTTGCGCGCCGGTTTGGTACCAATAATTTTCCTGATTGCTCAAACATGTGCCATGAAGCGACGAGCGTCGCCTTGGTTCGCTCGATTGGCATTGGTAAGGGAACTGTGACTATTGAGGATTTTGAAGAATCCGATGCGATTCTTTTATTTGGACAAAACCCAGGAACGAATCACCCTCGTATGTTGGAAACACTGGCGTCAGCCTATAAGCGTGGCGCTCGGGTCGTTGCGTTTAATAATTTAAAAGAGCGAGGATTGGAGCGTTTTACTAACCCGCAAAATCCTTTTGAAATGTTAAGCAATGGTTCAACACCGACCACTAGCCATTATTTCACTCCTAAATTAGGCGGAGACATGGCGGCGGTTCGTGGCTTGGTGAAAATTCTTCTTGCTCGTCATCAGCAAGCACAGGCCTGCGGTGAATCGATATTCGATCTTGATTTCATTGCCCAGCATACCGAAGGGATGGAGTCTTATTTAGCCATGGTGCAGGCTACGCCGTGGTCAAGTATTATTGAACAATCTGGGCTCACGCAACAAGAGCTAGAGCTGGTGGCAGATATTTACCAAGGCGCTAAACGCGTGATCGTAACTTGGGCAATGGGGGTGACTCAGCATAAGCATTCGGTGGCAACCATACAAGAGTTGGTCAATCTACAATTACTGTTTGGCCAAATTGGTAAGGATGGTTCTGGGGTATGTCCTGTCCGTGGCCACTCAAATGTGCAAGGTGACCGCACGGTTGGAATTAATGAAAAACCGCCTGCATTTCTACTCGACAATATTGAAAAAGTACTGGGCTTTACGCCACCAAAAGCGCATGGCCATAACGTAGTTAATGCTATTGAGGCGATGCTACGGGGTGAAAGTAGAGTCTTTATCGGTTTAGGAGGAAACCTCGTTGCTGCTGCGCCCGATACCGAGCGTGTCGCACAAGCAATGAAAAACTGTAATTTGACCGTAAACATTGCGACTAAACTGAATCGGAGCCATGTCAACCCGGGCAAGGATGCGTTGATCCTGCCTTGTTTAGGTCGGACAGATATTGATATTCAGGCTCAGGGGCCACAGAAAATTACCGTTGAAGACTCATTCTCCATGGTTCATGCCTCTTCTGGGCGAATTGATGTTACAGGAGAGATGATGCGCTCAGAGCCTGCTATTATCGCAGGAATGGCAAAAGCGACCTTAGGGGAGGGAAATCCAATCGATTGGCAATCCATGGCCGATAATTACGATAACATTCGAGATTTGATTGAAAAGATTATCCCAGGATTTGCCAATTTTAATCAGCGGCTCAAAGGGCCTGGCGGTTTTTATCTTGGTAATTCAGCGCGTGAATTTAATTGGAAAACGCCCACAGGAAAAGCGCAGATAAGCAGTAATGCACTTCCTGAATCTATCGTTCCGCTTAAAACTCAGCAGATGACCAAGAAACCGATTTTTGTGTTGCAGACGATGCGTTCGCACGATCAGTACAACACCACGGTTTACGGTTTGGATGATCGTTACCGAGGTGTATTTGGCGAACGTAATGTCATCTTCATGAATGAAAAAGATATTGAGCAGCTGCAATTAAAAGCGGGTGAACGAGTCGATATTGAGACACTGTGGGATGATGGTATTAAACGTGAAATTTTGGGCTTCAAAGTGGTCGCCTATGTAATTCCTCAAGGGAATGTAGCGGCCTATTTCCCTGAGGCAAATGCACTCATTCCATTGAGCAGTAAAGGCGACTTTAGTGATACCCCGACATCAAAATCTATTGCCGTTGTCATTCACCCAACCAAAGTTGCACCACCGTTAGTTCAAACAGACTAAAAAATCAGATACTAAAGCAAAAAAGAGAGCCGAAGCTCTCTTTTTTTAGGTGTATGGTCGGACTGAGAGGATTTGAACCTCCGACCCCCGACACCCCATGACGGTGCGCTACCAAGCTGCGCTACAGTCCGATTGGCGTAATCTAATCATTTATCCCTTTAGCGTCAAGAGATAATCTTGCTAACGACCTGATTTAATTATCTTTGGCGTAAAATCTCTGCAATTCAGTTAAGCCTTGCATCAGTACAGGTAACGCTGGGCTAGAGTCTTTCTGACGTTGATAGTTTTCATCAAACAGCTTGAAGTTGCCAAATTTATCAATGAGAGTCGTTTGGGTATCGGTAATCAAAGCTAATTCACGGGCATCACCGGCTAAAATCCACTTCCTTTTGTTTTCATCAAACAAGTTTCTACCACTGCTAAATTCAATAGGGTTGGATGAAGCACCTAACAGATCCTGTAAAAGCGTGACTGAAAAATCTAAGTGACTTGAACGGTGTGAGTATTCCCCTGCCATTTTTCCTGGCCAATGGATGATCATCGGCACTTGTAACTGGTATCGGCTGTAATTGCTGTTAGCTCCCCAGCTGTTAGTTTTTGTCTCGTTAAACTCCGCGCCATGATTTGAGGTGATCACAATCAGTGTATTGTCTTGCAATTGTAATTCGTCAATCTTAGTGAGCAGCAGGCCTATTTCTTGGTCGGCTGCATTGACCGAGTTATTGTAACCAGCACGCAGGCGATCGCTGGCACTACCTTTACTTGACCGAGGATCAAAGTCATTAAAGTTGTCAACGGTCGTCAATTCCAAATAGCTGAACCAGGGTTGTTCGGTTTGCTCGGATACCCATTTATGCCAGCGTTGTATAGTTTGGTTATCTGTGCTCGATTCTTGATCAAAAGGAGCTTTAGAGACCGTTAAAGTGCGGAAAATCGTCTCTTCGTATAAGGTGTCGTCAAAATTATCGCCACTAAAGAGGCCAAACTGATAATTCTGTTTTTTCAATACATCTATCAGTATCGGAGGGGTACCTTGTGAACGAATGGCGTTGGCATAACTGCTTGGCAACCCATAAAATAAGCCAAAGATCCCAAACATGTCATTACTCGAGCTGTAATGATTATTAAACTTCAAATTTTCTGTCGCAAATTGGTAAGTGTTGGGCATGATTTCAGCTGTCAGCACATCACTTCTTAAATTATTGACACTCACTAGCAAAATATTGAGATTATTTGCTCTGCGGCCAAATTGAAGAGGCTCAAGAGGATAACGAACAATGTTAAGGTTCTCTTCATTATCCTTCAAACGCTTTAAGTACACATCACGATCAAATAGACCGTGTTTTTCCATGAACGATTTTGCCGTCATTGGATAGGAGAGCGGGAAGTTTGATTTTTGGCTGGTCACTGATGTTTCTAAATACGCATCAGACCAAACGTAAATAAGGTGGCTGGTAATAAAACTAATGAAAAATACCGCCGCGATGGGCCGGCCAACGTGTTTATGCGATAGTTTTCGCTGCTTACGCCAAACCCACTCCGAAAGCCCAAGTTGTAAGAGGAAAATGAGCGGCATGACCACAAACAGATGCTGTAAGTCAGCGGTGATAGCGCTTGTCTCATCGCTAAAAAGCAGTTCCCATACAATCGGTGTTAAGTGCAGGTTGATTGCTTGATAAGCTTGGGTATCGATTAATAAGAGTGTGAGTCCTAACGTTGCAAAACAGACCGCCACGAAGCGAAATAGTTTGCGCGACGGAATGATGAATGTCAGAGGGAATAAAACCAGCAGATAGAGTGCAAAGACCAAAAATCCAAAATGGCCGACCCAAGACACAGCTAAATAAAACTGCCCCAACAAGGTTTCAGGCCATGGTGATTGTACGATATATCGAGTACCAATAAGCATTGCTGCAATGATATTGAAGAAAGCAAACCAATGCCCCCAACCAACCAACCGTGATACGCGTTCACCGTATGTATTTTCGCTATCTGCCATGTGATTTTCTATCTATGCATTCTATTAGTGAGTAGTAGTTTCTAAAGACGACATCAATGCCTGAGCAAATTTTTCCGCAATCGCCTTACGCTGTGAAGCGGCAACGTTTTGGTTTAAGACATTCGTTGCAATGTTTCCCGCAATCATGAGAGTAAGCTCAGGGGAAGCACTATGTTTAGCGAGGATGGCAGCAACTTCTGTCAGGATATTTTCAATTCTTTCGTCGCTGTATTTAGATGTAATAGGCATAAAGACTCTAATGATGATAGTAAAAGCGGCTTATGATAACCTACAATGCCTTACAACTGAAACCAGAACGATGATAATTTCACTATGAGTCTTCACCTTTCCAACGTGATTTTGCACCAATTAAGCAAAAACGAGCAAGATGAGTTGGTGGTTAAATACCGCTCTCAATCTTTAGATAATGATACGTCTGCCGAAAATTTAGTGGCTGAGTTGCATCGCGTATTTAATTCGAAAGCGAGCAAAGGTTTTGGTTCGTTTAAGTCGGACAGTGATTTTCAAACTTGGTTGCAAGAACTTCGTCAAGGTGAGCGTGATTTTTACAATTTTTCACAAATCAGTGCTCAACGGCTGAAAGATGAATTATCAAAGTATCCGTTTGCTGATGAAGGGATCTTAGTGATGGCTGAATATCAGTCACTGGCTACCGATTACCTATTTATTGGGCTTTTACCTCTCAACCAAAGTTTGAAAGTAACAGAGGGGCTCGACATTAGCGCGACAGATTATCTTGATATCAACAAAATGGATATCGCAGCGCGTCTTGACCTCTCAAGTTTTGAAACGGACAAAAACTCAAACCGCTACCTTGCCTATATCAAAGGTCGCGTTGGTCGAAAAGTGTCGGATTTCTTTCTTGATTTTCTGCAAGCCGATGTCGGGTTAGATACCAAAGTGCAAAATCAAGTACTGATGCAAGCGGTACAGGATTTTTGCACGGATTCTAAGCTAGAAAAAGATGAAGCGATCGGTTACAAGAAGCAGGTTTACGATTACTGCAATGAGCAAATTAAAGCCGGTGAAGAGGTTCATATTCGTGAGTTGTCTGGTGAATTACCTGCTAGCCAAGACGGCACGGGTTTTTTCGAATATACGCAGGCACATGGCTATGAACTGGAAGAGAGCTTTCCTGGTGATCGTTCTACCGTGCGTAAACTGACCAAGTTTGTCGGTGCAGGGGGCGGTTTGAATGTGAGCTTTGATAGTTTATTATTGGGAGAGCGTATTTTTTATGATCCTGAAAGCGACACGTTAACCATCAAAGGCACGCCACCGAATTTAAGAGAACAGTTAACGCGCCAGCGTTAATCGTTTACCACTAAGAGAGCTTGATATGGCTCTCTTTTTTGTCTTTTCTCCCGATGTACAACTCAGCACGGTCCAAACTTTAGGTTTATGCTTGTATTAATTACAAGTACAAATTGGTAATCACAGTGTTTGGGCAAAAGAAATCAAAACGATTCAGCGTGAGATCGTATGGAGTGATTCTGTTTGGTTGGTTAATCTCCGTTGGTCTTGTGTTTTGGCAAAGCCATTTAAGCTACCAAGCCATGCATGCGGTGAAAGAGTTACATTACAGTGTTGAAGAACTTAAAAGTTCACTCTATTTTAAAGAGCCTTATCGTTCGACGAGAGCAAATGATATCGCGCTGAATGTGCAGCTACTCTATTCACTTAGGCTACAGCTGGAAGTTGAGCACCGAGATTTTTCATGGCGACCAGATATTCAGCAATTGCTCCATGTGACTGATCGCTATATCACACTGACCAAATCGTATTTGTCGATTGAGCTTAACATTCAACCCTTGGTTGAACGCCTACAAGTGCTGCGCGACAATCCCACTAATTCAGAACAACTCAAGCAAATGTATGTGGTGTTAGGCGCTTATGTATTTGAAGCGATGTTCAGTGACACTGAGCAAAATCCGGGCATCTATCGAGCATTAGATAAACTCTATGTGGATGGGCAATCTTTACCAGCCATTCAGAAAAAAGAGTTAGAGCAGACATTAGCACAAGCGTCTGATTTACTGAATCAATACGCCCAAGGTGCACGTTTGGTCGACAATTTAATCAATCACTCTATTTACAATCAGCTTATCCATGTTGAAAACCAATACCATCGTCTTTTAAACATCTATGCTTATCTTGTCACGGGGTTAAGTGGTGGTGTTATGCTATTGCTGGGTTGGTTGATGTTTCGGTCATCAGTTTTAACTCGTTCTCATGTTAATAAAGTTCCCAGTGCTGCGAAAGAGGATGCGTCATCTGAGATAAATCCCAGTCGTGTTTTGTCTACAGAAGAACCACAGGTGGAAACATCGGATCTTTCTGATGATTTGGCCATCGATATTGAATCCATGCTCATAACTCTCAATGGCGATGTTGAGTCTGTCACTCTGCTGTTGAGCGTATTTATACAAGATCATCAGCATGATGCCACTGAATTGAAAAGATTGGTGCATTCTGATTTGGAGGCTGCTCAACGCCGAGCACACAGCCTGAAAGGCGTCGCGGGCAATCTTGGTTGCCGTTCTCTCAAGCAGATAGCGTCAGAAATAGAGTTGCGACTTAGTCAGAAGCAACGACCTACGGAGAAGCAATTGGGGTTATTAACAACGCAATTAGCGGCCGCTATAGCCAGTGCGCAACACTACCTTGATCAAAGAAAACGATAAGCCAGTTCTATCGTATCAGCTTTAAATGGTGATTCTGCTTGTAGTAAAAAAGAGCTCAGTTGAGCTCTTTTTTACTGGTTTTTTAGTTCAATGACTTTTGCAATACTCTGCTAGGCTGACTGTTGGTTGAGAACCGGTGCTTGTTCAGCACTGTCAGCTGGTGCAGTAGGTTCACATTTATCAACAAACCAACCCATGTAAGAGGTAAAAATGGTTACCAAAATACAGACAAAGCTTAGCCACATAAAGGGGGCATATGAGAGCGTTGCAACGCCTAGAATGCTCGCCATGTAGATGCCATTATCGCTCCATGGCACCATACCGGAGGTGAGCGTGCCACCAAATTCAGCGTTACGTGATAGGTTCTTACGCTGATAGCCTAAACGGTCATAGTTCTTGGCACAGATTTTAGGGGTCAGGATGAGTGAAACATACATGGCTGAGCCAAAAACGTTGCCCATAAATGCAGTACCAATAGTACTGGTTGCCAGTGAACCTGCGCTTGTCACGCGGCGCTCAAACAGTTTTGCGATGGTTTCAAGCACACCCACTTTGTCCAGCAATCCACCAAACCCGAGACCAAAGACAATCACGGCAACAGAACCAAGCATAGAGGACATACCGCCTCGGTTTAAGATTGAGTCAATGAAGCCAACGCCAGATTCAATATTGTAAGGTGCCCATGCGGTATTGAAAGCTTGCAAGAAGTCTACGTCTTGGATCATCACAGCCCAAATGATGCCCAGCAAAGAACCAAAGCTAATTACAGGAAACGAAGGCATTCTCATCGCAAGCAAGCCAAGTACAATCAGCACTGGCACAAAAGAGTATGGGGTAATGTAAAACTGCTGTTCCATCGCCTCAATCACGCTTTGTACTTGAGACATGTCTACGTTACCCGCATAGTGGAAACCAAATAAGGTAAACATGATACCCGTGATCACGTAGCTGATAAGCGCTATCGGCAGCATACCTTTAATGTGTTCCATCACTTCAACGTTAGACATCGAAGACGCCAGAATAACGGAATCAGATAATGGCGACATTTTGTCACCAAAGTAACAACCTGAAAGTACTGCGCCAGCGGTGATTGGTGCTGGAACGCCAAGACCCTGACCAATCCCCATCATGGCAATCCCCGCGGTACCAGCTGCACCCCATGAGGTTCCAGTTGCTAAAGCGGTGAGAGAACAGATGATCATCGTTGCAAGAAGGAAAATAGAAGGATGGATTGCTTGAAGACCGTAGTAAATAATGGTCGGCACGATCCCGCCGGAGATCCAAGTACCAACTAATGCGCCAACAGCTAAAAGTATCAACACGGCACCTAAACCATTAGAAATACCATTCAGTGCTGCTTTTTCTAATTCTTTATATTGGTGACCTAAACGAACACCGAGCACAATAATGATGAACCAGCCAATGTATAAGGCCAGTTGGATAGGGAGATCGAGTTGAGCTGTAAACGAAAACGCGAGTAACAAAAACAAGCCTAGAGCAATAATTACTTGAATTAAGCTAGGTAGGCGTTGAGGGGCTTGCGTCATAAAAGAGCCTCTTGTCAGATTTATGATCTAAGGACAGAACGGTGCCCTTATTGAGTTCGATCGCACTTTACAATAGTTAGCATAATATATCGACATCAAACACCTCGGATGTGATTTATGTCGTTTAAGTGGTTAATCTTCGATGTTAAATGTTGATAATAGTTAAATTTAATGGTTGTAAATGTTTTGTGGTGCGGGGTTTTTGTGTAACAAGAATGTGATTATTTAGCGTTTCGTTGATTATTGAATGCTGAATCATAGTGCGGTTGAGTGATTTTTAGGCTTGAATGTGTTTTTTACAAAACTGGCTACGCAGAAAGAAAAAGTTACCACTTTTACTAAGAAAGTCTTGAGATTTTATGCTGAACCACTTATAGATGGAGCAATAAATTTTCATTTTAGATACATGGAGAGTGAGCGCGATGAGAGTAGGTTTAGTGGGTTGGCGTGGTATGGTCGGTTCTGTACTGATGCAGCGTATGGTTGAAGAAAATGACTTTGACTTGATCGAACCGGTTTTCTTTAGCACATCTCAAATTGGTATTCCTGCCCCAACGGTGCCTTCTAAGAAAGGCAATCATCATACAGGGTTACTGCAAGATGCTTATGATATTGATAGCCTCAAACAATTAGATGCCATTATCACTTGTCAAGGTGGTAGCTACACTGAAAAAGTGTATCCAGCACTTCGCCAAGTGGGCTGGAAAGGTTACTGGATTGATGCTGCATCTACCTTACGGATGGATAAACAATCAATCATCACTTTAGATCCGGTCAACTTGACACAAATTCAGCACGGCATCCATTCAGGAACCAATACCTTTGTTGGCGGTAACTGCACAGTCAGTTTAATGCTCATGGCATTAGGCGGCCTTTATGAGAAAGGTTTGGTCGAGTGGATGAGCGCAATGACCTACCAAGCAGCTTCGGGTGCTGGCGCTCAAAATATGCGCGAGTTGATCTCGCAAATGGGAGTAATTAACGATGCGGTGAGCTCTGAATTGGCTAATCCATCGAGCTCAATTCTTGACATCGACAGAAAAGTGGCTGAAACCATGCGATCACCTTCTTTTCCTACCGAGCAGTTTGGTGCACCACTAGCGGGTTCATTAATCCCTTGGATTGACGTCAAACGCGACAATGGTCAAAGCAAAGAAGAGTGGAAAGCGGGCGTTGAAGCTAATAAAATTCTAGGGCTTCAATCGTCACCGATCCCGATTGATGGAACCTGTGTTCGTATTGGCGCAATGCGCTGCCACTCACAAGCATTAACCATCAAGCTGAAGAAAAATGTTCCGCTTGATGAAATCGAAGAGATGATCGCTACGCACAATGATTGGGTGAAAGTTATTCCAAACGAGCGCGATATTACCGCACGTGAATTGAGCCCTGCCAAAGTCACTGGTACCTTGTCAGTTCCCGTAGGACGTTTGCGTAAAATGTCTATGGGTAATGATTTCTTAAATGCGTTTACGGTGGGTGACCAATTATTGTGGGGAGCTGCTGAGCCGCTTCGGCGTACTTTGCGGATCATTCTGGCTGAAAAACAATAAAGATGGATCTCGGTTTAAAACTACCTGAGTAAACATAAAAAAAGGGCGCTTTGCATAAAGCGCCCTTTTTTTATGTTTTTATGCTTTTTGTCTGTAGTAACATTGACGATGTTAACCGCGGTTATGCAAGGCCAGGAAATAAATTTCTGAGCCCATTGGCAATAAACTCAATACCGAGTGCGCCGAGTATCAAACCCATGATCCGCGTAATCACGTTGATACCCGTTTGACCTAAGAAGCGGACAATATAGGGCGCTGAGCGAAACAGCAGCCAAGAGCTTAAACTAAATAACACCACAGTGATTATAATGCCCACGGTATCGAACATGCTTGGGTAGCGAGAGCCATACACTATGGTTGAACTGATGGCACCCGGTCCTGCCATTAAAGGCATAGCGAGTGGCACAACCCCAATTTGTTCACGGCTAATGTATTCAGATTTCTCTTGTTTGTTTTGTTTATCTTCACCCAATTTACCGCTCATCATCGAAAACGCGATGCTCAGCAGCAATAGGCCACCAGCTACTCGAAACGAATCTAAAGAGATACTAAACATATCCAGTAACATCTGCCCAGCAAGCAGTGCGGTAATCAAAATTATTGCCACAGCAATATTCGCTGTAGCCGCCGTTTTGTGTTTCTCTTCTTGCGTCATATGCCCAGTGAGAGAGACAAATATTGGCATAATCCCCACGGGGTTCACAGCGGCTACAAGGCCTAAGAAAAACTGCAGGAAAATGGCTAACTCAAAGGTTTGCATGGCATTTATCTCTAATGGATCATTTCGATGAAATATTACGTGGCTAATGTAAGCGAAAGCAAAGGATAGCACGAATGAAAAAAACTAAAGCGATTGGGGTTTTATTGCTGAGAAAAACTAATTCAATGAAGAAAACGTTTTACAATTGTTTTTCTAATG
>NZ_NDIM01000066.1:0-15179 GCF_002241375.1 Vibrio sp. V19_P1S1T109
CTTTTTTATTTTTAATATCAGATTGTTACATTAGCTTCTTCAAGCGATAAAGTGCTTCTAACGCTTGGCGAGGCGTTAGATCGTCAGGATCAATAGCTGCTAATGCCTGTTCGACTTCGCTTGGGTCTGGGATCAAACTGAGTTGATTAGCAATATCTACAGTTGAGCTTTTACTGCTATTAGGTTGTTGCTGGCTTAGTAATTCAAGCTGCGACAGTTTAGCGCGCGCGTTTTTGATCACTGTTTTAGGCACGCCAGCAAGACCTGCCACTGCTAGGCCGTAAGATTTACTTGCCGCTCCTTCTTGAACCGCATGCATAAAGGCAATGCTATCGCCATGTTCCACGGCATCTAAATGCACGTTGGCTAAGTGAGGTAGCTGGTTTGGCAGCTCGGTCAGTTCAAAATAATGAGTGGCAAATAGCGTTAGCGCGCCAATTTGGCTTGCGAGCCATTGTGCACTTGCCCAAGCCAATGATAACCCATCATAGGTACTGGTGCCGCGGCCAATTTCATCCATCAATACCAAGCTATTTTGTGTCGCATTATGCAAAATGTTGGCAGTTTCGGTCATTTCAACCATGAAAGTAGAGCGACCAGAGGCGAGATCGTCCGATGCACCAATGCGGGTGAAGATGCGGTCAATCGAACCGATGCATGCTGCTTCCGCTGGTACATAACAACCGATATGCGCTAATAAAGTAATCAATGCAGTTTGGCGCATGTAGGTCGATTTACCGCCCATGTTAGGCCCGGTAATGATCAACATTTTTCGTTGCGGATTGAGCTCAATTGGGTTGGCAATGAAGGGGTCATTCATCACTTGCTCAACGACAGGGTGACGGCCCGCTTGAATATGGATCGCTGGCTCTTTACTCAAGGTCGGGCGACAGTAGTCTAAGCTTTCAGCGCGCTCGGCAAGGTTTTGCAACACATCGAGCTGCGATAGCGAAGATGCAAGGTTTTGCATCTGCTCTAAATGAGGCAACAATAAGTCAAATAACTCTTCCCAAAGCTGCTTTTCCACTGCCAGTGCTTTTGATTTCGAGTTGAGCACTTTATCTTCATGCGCTTTTAGCTCGGCAATAATATAACGCTCGGCATTTTTCAGCGTTTGGCGGCGCACATAGTGGGGAGGAACAAGGTGACTCTGGCCACGGCTGACTTGAATGTAGAAACCGTGAATCGCGTTGTAGCCGACTTTTAGCGTATCAATGCCGTGATGTTCGCGCTCTTCAGCTTCTAATTTATTCAAGTATTCGGTTGCGCCGTTGGCTAAATCACGCCATTCATCCAGTTCGGCGCTGTAGCCATCGGCAATCACGCCACCATCACGAATCACAACTGGTGGGTTGTCTTTGATTGCTCGCTCAAGCAGTGTGCACAGCTCATCCAATGGCTGTACATGATGAGTTAACTGAACTAAGTGGGGTTGCGATAAGGGTTGCAGTATTTCACTGAGCTGCGGCAATTGCTGCATCGCATGTCGCAGGCGTGCTAAGTCTCTTGGGCGAGCGGAACGCAATGCCAAACGAGCAAGAATACGTTCAATATCGCCAATCTGTTTCAGCACAGGTTGTAATTCACTAAACAGAGCAAGCTGTTTCAACTCGCCGATCGCATCAAGGCGTTGATTCAGCGTATCAATACAGCGCATCGGTTGGTGTAACCAGCGTTTGAGCATGCGGCTGCCCATTGGGGTGGCGCAATGATCGAGCACTTCCGCTAAGGTGTTATCAAAGCCACCGGACAAGTTCTGCGTGATCTCTAAATTACGGCGCGTGGCGGCATCTAAGATCACCGAGTGATCTTGGCGATCAAACGTCAGTGAACGAATATGAGGCAGTGCAGTGCGCTGCGTATCTTTCACGTATTGAATCAAGCAGCCAGCGGCGCATAAGCCCAGTTTAGCCTGTTCTACGCCAAAACCGACCAAATCACGCGTACCAAATTGTTGGTTCAACTGCTGTTTTGCTGTCTCTAACTCAAATTCCCAAATAGGGCGGCGACGGTTTCCTTTGCGATTGCCCATTAAAGTGACTGGCGTGAAATCTTCAGGGAAGAGCAGTTCGCGCGGTGCGGTGCGTTGCAGTTCGGCGGCCATCGCCTCTTCGGTTTCTGGCTCACTCAGTTGGAAGCGCCCTGAAGTGATGTCTAAGGTTGTGTAGCCAAAGCGACCATCGTGGTGGTAGATGGCGGCAATTAAGTTATCGACTCGCTCAGAGAGCAAGGCTTCATCCGTGACCGTACCGGGCGTGACAATCCGCACCACTTTACGCTCAACGGGGCCTTTGCTGGTGGCAGGATCGCCAATTTGTTCACAAATCGCGACGGATTCGCCCTGCTGTACCAATTTCGCTAAGTAACCTTCCACAGCGTGATAGGGAACGCCCGCCATTGGAATAGGTTCACCCGCAGAAGCACCGCGTTTGGTGAGTGATATTTCCAGCAATTGCGATGCGCGTTTAGCGTCATCGTAAAACAGCTCGTAGAAATCGCCCATCCGATAAAAGAGCAGAATATCGGGGTTTTCGGCTTTCAATTGCAGATATTGCCGCATCATCGGGGTGTGCTGTGGTGAAGACTCGGCGGAAGATGCGCTGGATTTGCTCATGTTATTCGTCACTCGATTATCAATGGCTGACTGTGAAAATGACCACTGTACAGGAATGGCAGCGGCCTTAGCTCTGACATGAGTTAGAAAGAATCGTCAGAACATGCATTTAAATAGTTGGAGAGGATAACAAACTTCGCTATTGCTGAGCAATCAAGGGATGCTGATGTGGAAGCAAAGCCAAGGGCTAAAAAGTGATGAGCGCGTTCAGCACTGATTAGCCCGTTGGGTTGGAGATTTGATCTAAGAAAAAAGACCGGATGAGAGATAACGATCGCCTCGATCGCAAATGATGGCGACGACCACCGCTCCTGGATTTTGTTGCGCGATTTGTAACGCAGCGAAAACGGCGCCTCCAGAGCTGACGCCAGCGCAAATGCCTTCTTGGGTTGCCAAAGCACGAGCCGTATTGATGGCATCTTGCTCTTCGATATCGAGTACCACATCAACACGTGATGATTCAAAAATACCGGGTAAATAAGCTTGAGGCCAGCGGCGAATGCCCGGAATTGCACTGCCTTCTGCTGGTTGTAAACCGACAATGCTTATCTCTGGATTTTGCGTTTTTAGATAGCGAGAAGTGCCCATGATGGTGCCCGTTGTGCCCATACTTGAGACAAAGTGGGTGATTTCCCCGTGGCTTTGTTGCCAAATTTCTGGGCCAGTAGAATCGAAATGAGCTTGCGGGTTGTCGGGGTTATTGAATTGATCGAGTACTTTTCCTTTACCTTCACTTTGCATTTTTAATGCTAAATCGCGCGCTCCTTCCATGCCTTGCTCTTTGCTGACTAAAATGAGCTCACAACCATACGCTTTCATCGCGTCTTTACGCTCTTGGGTGGCATTATCTGGCATGATTAAAATCATTTTGTAGCCTTTGATGGCGGCCGCCATTGCCAGCGCAATACCCGTGTTGCCGCTGGTCGCTTCAATGATGGTATCGCCCGGTTGGAGCTCTTGGCGACGCTCTGCTTGCACTATCATATTGAGCGCTGGGCGATCTTTGACTGAACCTGCTGGGTTATTGCCTTCTAGCTTGACCAATACGGTGCTTGAGGTGTGAGCCGCCAGTCGTTGCAAGCGAACTAAAGGCGTTTGCCCGACATATGCTTCAATCGTTGGAAAGTCCGCCATCATGTTGTCCTTAATTTTTTAGTCGGAAGAGTAAGATGACGTATCCACCTTACCGAACACTACTATAAAGTCGTGCTGGTAATTGGCATACAATTTATTGCTAGAGTTTATTCCAAAAAGTTCTAGTTATCCTCTTTGTTATAATTCATTTTCCTCATACTCTAATTGCCAAGGACGCCATTTTGGCCGTAGTGATTAGGGAGTAGCAATATATGAAGTTCATCAAGTCAGCCTTAGCCAGCTTATTAGCCGTAGGATCGTTGAATGTTTCGGCCGCGGATCAAACCATTCTCAACTCATCGTACGACATCGCTCGCGAGCTGTTTGCTTCTTATAACCCAGTGTTTGAAAAACACTGGCAACAAAAGACAGGCCAAACAGTGGAGATCAAACAGTCGCACGGTGGGTCATCTGCGCAAGCTCGCTCAATTTTGCAGGGGTTAGCCGCCGATGTAGTGACATTCAATCAGGTAACGGATGTTCAGGTGCTGCACGATCGCGGCAAGCTTATCGATGCTAATTGGCAAGAAAAATTGCCCAATGCAAGCTCACCTTACTACTCCACGACCGCATTTTTAGTGCGCAAGGGAAATCCAAAAAATATTCAAGATTGGGGCGATCTCGCCAAAGCTGATGTGGCTTCTGTATTCCCCAATCCTAAAACCTCAGGTAATGCACGTTATACCTATTTGGCCGCGGTCGGTTATGCACAAAAGACTTTTGGCAAAGAAAACCAAGCCGAGCAGGATCAATTCCTCAAACAATTTTTAGCTAATGTAGCGGTATTTGATACTGGTGGCCGTGGTGCGACTACTTCGTTTGTTGAACGTGGCATTGGCGATGTGCTGATTACGTTTGAATCTGAAGTGAACAATATTCGTCAGCAGTATGGAGTGGATGAATATCAAGTTGTGGTACCTAAGACCTCTATCTTGGCCGAGTTTCCCGTGGCCGTGGTGGAAAAAAATGCCAAGCGTAAAGGCACGCTTGAGGTAGCCAACGAATATCTCGCTTATCTGTACAGTGAAGAAGCGCAACGTTTGCTGGCTGGGTTTAATTACCGCGTTCATGATGAAAAAGTGAACGCAGAATTTGCTGATCGCTTCCCTGAAGTTGAATTGCTAACAGTTGAGAGCATTGCTGGCGGGTGGGAAAATGCCATGAAACTTCATTTTGCCAATGGCGCGAAGCTTGACCAACTTCAACGTCGTTAATTCGTCATCGCCACCTGCGCTGAGTGTGGGTGGTTTTCTTACGCATCCGTTTTGTTTCGAGGGTTTATGAGCCATTCCTTCACCGCTTCTTTATCTCGCCCACGCCATAAAAGGGTGCTACCCGGATTTGGTATTAGCCTCGGTACTTCGCTGTTTTTTGTCAGCTTAGTGCTGCTATTGCCCGCCAGTGGTTTGATTATGCA
Source organism: Vibrio sp. V19_P1S1T109 (assembly GCF_002241375.1). Taxonomy (NCBI): domain Bacteria; kingdom Pseudomonadati; phylum Pseudomonadota; class Gammaproteobacteria; order Vibrionales; family Vibrionaceae; genus Vibrio; species Vibrio sp. V19_P1S1T109. Next base: position 5,166 of record NZ_NDIM01000066.1, read on the forward strand.
AACGAGCCAAATGTCGCTCACCGAGTATTGGCAGGTGGTGGCGGACCCTCGTGTACTGGCCAGTTACAAAGTAACGGTGGGCGCGGCACTCATCGCCTCATTGTTTAATGGCTTGCTAGGATTATTGCTCGCTTGGGTGCTGGTTCGTTATGATTTTTATGGCAAACGTATTCTTGATGCTTTAGTCGATTTACCGTTTGCTTTGCCTACCGCCGTTGCAGGCATCACGTTGGCGACGCTTTACTCATCCAATGGCTGGGTGGGCAGCGTACTTGGCGAGCTTGGAATTAAAGTGGCTTATACCCCCTTGGGGATTGTTGTCGCGATGGCGTTTACCAGTATTCCGTTTGTGGTGCGCACGGTACAACCCGTCTTGGAAGAGATATCCAAAGAAGAGGAAGAAGCGGGAATGACGTTAGGCGCATCAGACAGCGCCGTATTTTGGAAAGTGATCATGCCTTCGATTCGTCCAGCACTATTGGTTGGTATTGCACTCTCATTTACGCGTAGCTTGGGCGAGTTTGGTGCAGTGATTTTCATTGCGGGCAATATGCCTTACGTCAGTGAAATTACCTCATTAATGATTTTTGTACGCTTACAAGAATTTGATTTTCCGGCGGCGAGTGCCATTGCCTCGGTAGTATTGATGGCATCGTTATCGCTGCTACTACTGATCAATCTATGGCAAGGCGCATACCTGCGTCGAATTCATGGACGTTAAGGAACCGATGATGAAAGCACATCAACCGTTACGAGTCGGAGAAGCACCTTGGGTGAAGTGGAGTTTGATTGGCTTTGCGCTGTTTTGGGTTGCATTGTTGCTGATTATCCCGCTAGTGAGCATTTTCAAACAAGCCTTTGCCAGTGGTTTATCGACTTATATTAGTCATTTAATTGAACCTGATACGCGTCATGCCATTGGTTTAACTTTGCTAGTTGCGCTACTCACGGTGCCAATTAACTTAGTGTTCGGCGTGTTATTAGCTTGGGCAGTGACTCGTTTTGAATTTCCGGGTAGAAAAATATTAACCACTTTAATTGATATTCCGTTTGCCGTATCACCGGTTGTTGCAGGCCTTCTGTATTTACTGCTTTACGGCAGCAGTGGTTGGTTGGGCGAGTGGTTGTTTGAGCGCGATCTGCAAGTGATGTTTGCTTGGCCGGGAATTTTATTGGTCACGGTCTTTGTGACTTGCCCGTTTGTTGCTCGTGAGCTGATCCCGCTGATGCAGCAGCAAGGCCGCTCGGATGAAGAAGCCGCGGTTATTTTGGGTGCATCTTGGTGGCAACTGTTTCGTCGCGTCACCTTACCGAATATTAAATGGGCACTGATTTACGGTGTCATCCTAACCAATGCGCGTGCCATTGGTGAATTTGGCGCAGTAGCGGTTGTGTCTGGCAATATTCGTGGTGAAACCAATACCTTACCGCTACATGTGCAGCTACTGTATGAAGATTATCAATCGGAAGCGGCGTTTGCTAGCGCCTCACTATTGGCTTTCATTGCATTATTAACCTTAGTTTTTAAAGCTTATGTTGAATGGCGTCAACACAACAATCAGACAAAAACGAACAGAGAGCAAGAGACGGTATGAGTATACGTTTAGACAACATTTCCAAACAATTTGGTCAATTTCAAGCGCTCTCTCCGCTCTCGTTACAGATTGATGATGGCGAGATGATTGGCTTACTTGGTCCTTCAGGCTCAGGCAAAACCACTTTGTTGCGCATTATTGCCGGCCTTGAAGGTGCTGATAGTGGAACCATTCATTTTAGAGATCGCGATGTGACTCATGTCCACGTCCGCGAGCGCCGAGTTGGCTTTGTGTTCCAAAACTACGCACTTTTTCGTCATATGACGGTGGCCGACAATGTCGCGTTTGGTTTGCAAGTGATGGATCGCCGTCATAGACCAGCGGCGGCGGAGATCACCAAAAGAGTCAAACAGCTATTGGATATTGTACAACTTGGCCATTTAGCTGAGCGCTATCCTGAACAACTGTCCGGCGGGCAAAAGCAGCGCATCGCCTTGGCTCGCGCCCTTGCAACAAAGCCGGAAGTGCTACTGCTGGATGAGCCTTTTGGCGCACTGGATGCCAAAGTGCGTAAAGAATTGCGCCGCTGGTTGCGCAGCTTGCATGAAGAGCTCGGTTTTACGAGCGTATTTGTCACCCACGATCAAGATGAAGCACTTGAGCTCTCTGATCGCGTGGTCGTGATGAGCAATGGCCGCATCGAACAGATCGACTCGCCAGTGCAGCTTTATGCTCAACCGAACAGTCGCTTCGTCTTTGACTTTTTTGGCAATGTGAATGTATTCCAAGCCAACTGGAATAACGAGCAGTGGGTCAATGGCCAATCGTTTATCTTACCGCCGAAAGATCACGCGATTAATCAATCAGGAAAGTTGTATGTGCGCAGCCATGAGTTGAGCCTATCGAACAAACAAAATAGCCAAGCTTCATTGCCTTTTGAAGTGGTCTCTGTCAATCCTGTTGGCGCGGAAGTGCGAGTGGAACTCGCGCCAGTCGGCTGGGAGAGTGAGCAATTATGGGAAGCAAAATTAACCCATAGAGCATTGAGTGAACAACCACTCACACGAGGCGACAAAACCTTTGCTACACCACAAGTGGGCTACTTTTTTGGTGGGGAGAGCAGCACTCCGCACACCATTCGTTGGCCATTCTTAGACGCAGATAGTTTAATGTTTGAGATCTAAATACAACGGACGAACGATTCAGAATGGGTACGCTTGCGTGCCCATTCTGTTTTCTGATGATTCAATCTGCTATAAAGGTTCAAGCGAAAATAACGTGGCTTTGGAGAGGGCGTAATGAAAGCGATTTTTGCATTAAGTGAACAATTAGGTCAGCAATTGTTAGCACAAAAAGAGATCCTCACCAGTGCTGAATCATGCACTGGCGGTGGTGTGGCATTTGCACTTACCGAGGTTGCAGGAAGTTCGGCTTGGTTTGAACGATCGTTTGTGACCTACAGTAATCTCGCTAAACAAGAGATGCTCGGTGTCAAAGCACAGACACTGGTGGATTTTGGCGCGGTTTCAGAACCCGTGGTGCGCGAAATGGTACAAGGAGCACTTTTGCATTCCCAAGCCACTATTGGTGTAGCGATCAGTGGTATTGCTGGTCCTGACGGTGGTAGCGCAGAAAAACCAGTGGGAACCGTATGCTTTGCATGGGCTTCTAAGCAAGGCTGGGAACGTGCTGAGACGCTTTGTTTTAAAGGCGATCGCGCACAGGTGCGCAAGCAGGCGATTACTCATGCATTACAAGTGGTGAGTCACTTTTTATCGCAGCCAAATTGAACCTAGTCGAAATTTTTTCGACACAGCTATAGACACTGTATGAATCAACAGTATAATTAACCCCAATTGGCGACTAAAGAGTCGATAAAAAATTTAACGAGCCGCTACCCACAGCGACAGTTTGGAGAAAGTAATGGACGAAAATAAGCAGAAGGCGCTAGCCGCAGCACTGGGTCAAATTGAAAAGCAATTTGGTAAAGGTTCGATCATGCGCCTTGGTGACAACCGTACAATGGATGTTGAAACCATTTCTACCGGTTCACTTTCTTTGGATATTGCATTGGGTGCTGGCGGTTTACCAATGGGACGTATCGTTGAAGTCTACGGCCCTGAATCATCAGGAAAAACAACGTTAACGCTGGAATTGATCGCAGCAGCACAACGAGTGGGTAAAACCTGTGCTTTTATCGATGCAGAACATGCCCTTGACCCAATTTATGCTAAAAAACTGGGTGTGAACATCGATGAGCTGTTGGTTTCACAACCTGATACGGGTGAACAAGCGCTTGAAATTTGTGATGCCTTGGCCCGTTCTGGTGCCATTGATGTTATCGTCATTGACTCTGTGGCTGCACTGACACCAAAAGCTGAAATTGAAGGTGAAATGGGCGATAGCCACATGGGCTTGCAAGCACGTATGCTTTCTCAAGCGATGCGTAAGTTAACGGGTAACCTAAAACAGTCCAACTGCATGTGCATCTTCATTAACCAGATCCGTATGAAAATTGGTGTGATGTTTGGTAACCCTGAAACCACAACAGGTGGTAATGCCCTTAAATTCTACGCTTCAGTTCGTTTAGATATTCGTCGTACAGGCTCTATTAAAGAGGGTGACGAAGTCGTGGGTAACGAAACGCGTATTAAAGTGGTTAAGAACAAAATCGCGGCTCCCTTTAAACAAGCGGATACTCAAATTCTTTACGGACAAGGTTTTAACCGTGAAGGTGAATTGGTTGATCTTGGCGTGAAACATAAATTGGTTGAGAAAGCGGGTGCTTGGTATAGCTATAACGGTGATAAAATTGGTCAAGGTAAAGCAAACGCCTGTAAATTCTTGAGAGAGAATCCAGCTGCAGCTATGGCTCTTGATACTAAGTTACGTGAAATGCTGCTCAATCCAGCCGAGTTAATTGTTGAAGAACCTATTTTGAGCGAAATGCCTCAAGAAGAAGAGTTGTAATATTCTCCACGTTTATATTTCAACAAAGCCCTGCAATGCAGGGCTTTGTTTTATCCATGACTAATAGGGACAGTATGTATTCCTCTAAATTCAAATCGACGTTATCGTGCAAAGAGTGCGCATTGCAATTACTGAGCCGACGAGATCACAGCGAGCATGAGCTACAGCAAAAGCTCATGAGTAAAGGGTATGATTCGGAAATTATCGTTCAAACAATGAGTTACTGCCTTGAGAACCATTATTTGGATGAACTGCGCTATGCCGCAAGTCAAATAAGACAACATGTCACTAAAGGTCATGGTGAGCGGCGTATTCGACAAGAGCTGAGCCAAAAAAGAGTCAGTAGCGATGATATTGAAACCGCTTTATATCAAGAGCCTCAAGATTGGTTTGAATTGGCAAAAGCAGTGGCTGAAAAAAAATTCAGAGAACCTGCGGAAAAAGGTTCAAAAGAACATGCCAAACAAGTGCGTTTTTTGCAGTATCGAGGCTTTAGCTTCGAGCAAATTAGCTACGCTTTATCATCATCGGAAGCTTAACTCTTCGTCTGATCTGCAATTTATTTCCTGCCATGCCTTTTCTATAAGAAAACTAGTCGAACTCTTGTCCATGCTTTACAATAACGCAAAATTCTAACTTGAGTATTTCAGGAAGAGCTGCATGTTTATGAGCACTGATGAGGTTCGCCGCGCGTTCCTCTCGTTCTTTGAAAGTAAAGGACACCAAATTGTTGATAGTTCATCATTAGTCCCCGCTAATGACCCAACCCTGTTGTTCACAAATGCAGGAATGAACCAATTTAAAGATTGTTTTCTTGGTTTAGAAAAGCGTGCTTATACACGTGCAACAACGGCGCAACGTTGTGTGCGAGCTGGTGGTAAGCATAACGATCTGGAAAACGTTGGTTTTACCGCTCGTCACCATACCTTTTTTGAAATGTTGGGTAACTTCAGCTTTGGTGATTACTTCAAAGAAGACGCTATCGCATACGCGTGGGAGTTTCTTACTGTAACACTCAAGTTGCCCGCTGATCGTCTACTGGTTACCGTGTATGAAACCGATGATGAAGCATTTGATATCTGGAATAAAAAAGTAGGCATTCCGGCTGAGCGCATTATTCGCATTGGCGATAAACCGGGTGGTAAAGCTTATGAGTCAGACAACTTCTGGCAAATGGGTGACACGGGTCCGTGTGGTCCTTGTACTGAAATTTTCTATGATCATGGCGATCATATCTGGGGTGGTCCTCCTGGTTCTGCAGAGGAAGATGGCGATCGTTTCATTGAAATTTGGAACAACGTATTCATGCAGTTTAACCGTCATGCCGATGGCACGATGGAGCCACTTCCAAAACCTTCCGTTGATACCGGTATGGGTATTGAACGTATTTCTGCGATCATGCAGGGTGTTCACTCAAACTATGAAATTGATGTGTTTCAAGCCTTGATTAAAGCCGCCGCTGATGTAACGGGTTATGACGATCTTTCCAATCAATCGCTACGCGTTGTTGCTGATCACATCCGTTCTTGTGCTTTCTTGATTGTGGATGGTGTGATGCCATCGAATGAAGGCCGTGGCTATGTACTGCGTCGGATTATTCGTCGAGCGGTGCGTCATGGTAATAAATTGGGCGCACAAGGTGCCTTCTTCCACAAATTGGTTGGCCCATTAGCACAAGTGATGGGAACGGCTGGTGAAGAACTGAAAAAGCAGCAAGCGCTTGTAGAAAAAGTGCTGCGCATTGAAGAAGAGAACTTCGGTCGCACTCTTGAACGCGGTATGGCGATCCTCAATGATGCACTCGATAATTTAGAGGGTAGCGTACTGGATGGTGAAACTGTCTTTAAACTTTACGATACCTACGGTTTTCCGGCTGATTTAACTAATGATGTTGCACGTGAACGTGAGCTGACCATTGACGAACTAGGTTTCGAAAAAGCGATGGAAGAGCAGCGTCAACGAGCGCGTGAAGCGGGCCAATTTGGCACTGACTACAATGCAATCATTAAAGTTGATACCAATACCGCTTTCTGTGGCTACAGCGCGACACAAGGCGAGAGCCGCATTGCCGCTATGTTTGTTGACGGCAATGAAGTTGACACTCTATCTGCGGGTGATAAAGCGATTTTGATCTTGGGTGAAACACCTTTCTACGCTGAATCCGGTGGTCAATGTGGTGATGCAGGTGTTATTCAAACGGCCACGGGCTTGTTTAAAGTTGAAGATACACAAAAACTCGGCAACGCCATTGCTCATCACGGTGAACTTATCGAGGGCGTACTCGCCAAAGGCGATGAAGCGAAAGCCATTGTTGATGCTAAGCGCCGCGCTGCAATTTCACTGAACCACTCCGCCACACATTTGTTGCATGCTGCACTTCGCCAAGTATTAGGTTCGCACGTGGCGCAAAAAGGCTCATTGGTAAAAGCGGAAAGCTTGCGTTTTGACTTCTCTCATTTAGAAGCAATGACGCCCGTAGAGCTAAAAGAAGTGGAACGTCTAGTGAACGCGCAAATTCGCCGTAACCACACGATTGAAACCAATATTATGGACATCGAAGCGGCAAAAGCCAAAGGTGCTATGGCACTGTTTGGTGAAAAATACGACGATGAAGTTCGTGTATTGTCGATGGGTGATTTCTCTACCGAACTGTGTGGTGGTATTCACGCAAGTAACACCGGTGACATCGGCCTATTCAAAATAGTTTCTGAAGGCGGTATTGCTGCTGGCATTCGTCGTATTGAAGCGGTGACGGGTGAAGGCGCGCTGGATCTATTGGATCAACAGCAGGCTCAATATGAAGTCAAAGTGGCTGAAATGGCGGCTAAAGCGAAATCTTTGGAAAAAGAGTTGCAGCAGTTAAAAGATAAGCTTGCAGCGAAAGAAAGTGCCAATCTGATCAGCAATGTAAAAGAAATTGCGGGTGTGAAAGTACTAGTTGCTCAACTTAATGGCGCCGATAACAAAGCGCTGCGTGGTATGGTTGATGAGCTAAAAAATCAGTTAGGCAGTGGCATTATCATGCTGGGTAATGTGGCTGATGATAAAGTGGGTTTGATTGCGGGTGTGACCAAAGATCTTACCGCCAAAGTTAAAGCAGGGGAGCTGGTAAATATGGTTGCCTTGCAAGTAGGTGGTAAAGGTGGCGGTCGTCCGGATATGGCTCAAGCGGGAGGTACGGATGTTAATGCCTTGCCTAGCGCTTTAGCTTCCGTAGATGCTTGGATTGCTGAGCATCTATAAACCGTTGTAATAAGTCACGCTCAATCACTGTTTTTTGATTGGGCGTAATTTTATTTACCAAACCAAGTGGTCTAATTGGCGCAATAGGATACGAGCCAGTTATCTGCTTGGTTTTGTTTTTGTAACTACTGAATCGATACTCAACATAGTGCTCTGCTTTCGATTTGGTCCTAATGAGACTTTGGTCTTGGGAAGGTGAAGATAGGTGAAAAAGCCCCTTATCGTGCAAAAGTTTGGCGGAACCTCGGTGGGTTCAATAGAACGAATCCATACCGTCGCTGAACACATCATTAAGGCGAAGAATGATGGTAATCAAGTTGTTGTAGTTGTTTCTGCAATGTCAGGAGAAACCAATCGACTGTTGGGCTTAGCACAACAAATCGATAGTGTACCAACTGCAAGGGAACTTGATGTTTTGCTCTCTGCTGGTGAGCAAGTGTCTATGGCGCTATTAGCGATGACACTCAATAAATTAGGCTATTCAGCTCGCTCACTAACCGGAGCTCAAGCGAACATTGTGACCGATAATCAACACAATGACGCGACGATTAAAATGATTGATACTCGAACGATTACCGAGTTGCTGGCACAAGATCATATTGTGGTGGTAGCGGGTTTTCAGGGTGTGAATGAGAATGGGGATATCACCACTTTAGGACGTGGAGGTTCTGACACTAGCGCTGTGACGCTAGCGGGAGCTCTTAAAGCCGATGAGTGTCAAATATTCACTGATGTGGATGGCGTTTACACATGTGATCCACGTGTGGTTGCAACAGCTCAAAAATTAGAGATCGTTGATTTCCCGTCAATGGAAGAAATGGCACGTAAAGGCGCTAAAGTTCTGCATTTACCTTGTGTGCAATATGCGTGGGAAAATGAAGTTCCTTTACGCGTATTGTCTACTTTTGATGTAAACGCAGGCAGTCTAATCAAAGGTGAGCAGTGTCATAAAGCAGTATGTGGCATTGCGATTCAACGCGACATGGCGCTTATTACTGTGCAACATGATCATTTCCCGAGTTTAGCCAAGCAGTGCCAAATGCTCGGTGTGGAAGTGTGGAGTGTGATCGAAGAGGCAGAATGGACAGGTGTCATTATAAAACGAGACGCTTGTGCTAAATTAGCTCTGGTTTTCAATGACAAAATCCGTAATAGTGAACCCGTTAGTTTATTGACCACGGTAGGTTTGCTGGCTCAGGAATTAGTTGAGCGCTCATGTGAATTACTGGCAGAACAAGGAATAGAAGTAAGTTCTCTTTCGGTTGATAAACAATCGTTAATGCTGGTTATGCAGCCACAACATGTTGATAAAGCAGCCAATATTTTACATGAGGCCTATATAGGGTCAGATGAGCTGTTAGCTTCTCACCTAAAACATGCATCTTTAGGGTGAGAGCGCACTAATAGATAGTTTACGAAAATATAACTTTTAGTGGATAATAGCGCAGTTGCAATATAATACAGAGATTACTCAAGGAGCAAAGAATGCTAATTTTGACTCGCCGCGTTGGCGAAACACTAATGATCGGTGATGAAGTGACAGTAACAGTTCTTGGTGTAAAAGGTAACCAAGTGCGTATCGGTGTGAATGCACCGAAAGAGGTTTCTGTCCACCGTGAAGAAATCTACATGCGCATTCAAGCTGAAAAAGGTAATGGTAGTGTTGCACCTAGCAACTACTAATTATCACAAGGAAGGCTAGCGAATTTTGCTGGCCTTTTTTATGCTTTGAAGTCACTGATATGACAGAAAAGTTTAATTTCACAGCGCTTTGATTAAATAGCCAACGGTTGATTTGATTTTTGTCGCTTTTACCAAGAAAGTGTTTGACATATTTTTGGTAAAAAGTAATATGTGCCTCCGCAAGACGGTGAGGTGGCCGAGAGGCCGAAGGCGCTCCCCTGCTAAGGGAGTATACGGTTTATAGCCGTATCGAGGGTTCGAATCCCTCCCTCACCGCCATTCTTGCTTATTTGGTTTAGCATCCAAATAAAGAACAATGTGCGTCCTTAGCTCAGCTGGATAGAGTACCTGGCTACGAACCAGGCGGTCGGAGGTTCGAATCCTCCAGGACGCGCCATATTCTTTCGTAAGATTGAATGTGAAAATGCGGTGAGGTGGCCGAGAGGCCGAAGGCGCTCCCCTGCTAAGGGAGTATACGGTTTATAGCCGTATCGAGGGTTCGAATCCCTCCCTCACCGCCATTTATTGACCATGAGTCAATTTTTTTGTTCAGAAATAAAATTTTTGTGATGTAATTCACATC
>NZ_NDIM01000037.1:0-15028 GCF_002241375.1 Vibrio sp. V19_P1S1T109
ATCAGTCACCTAGTAATAGATTTCAGTGAATTTTGCTATTGTTCGGAATAAATTTTGCATTATGAATACAGCTTATCCATTAAAGCTGTCAAAAGTTTGTCTTTCCCACTTTTGTGGTTAAACGTTAATTTGTTGCAGGGACCTATGATCACACGTCGCATCCCAGCGCTATTGCTTGCGCTAAGCCCTTTTTGGGTATCTGCATCGGTGTACGCGGAAGAAGTTATTCAGGTAGATCCTGTCACCGCTATCGATGAAAAAATGACTACTAAACAGACGGAAATCGACGCGATTTCTGCAGAATACGAAGCAGAGGGAGCCAAGCTTCAACAACTTAAAAATGAACATGTTCGTATTAAACGAGAAAGTGAAGAACTTGATGCTAAACGCAATCGAGCCAAGTCTGCTTTGGACAAACAATATAGCCGTCTTTTAGATGATCCAGACACAGATTTAGCCTCGTTTCAAAAGAAGTACCAAGAAACATGGGCATCAGTGAAGCAGAACCAAGCTGAAGGCCTTGAGAATAATCAAGCGATGACCGAAGTCGAAATGCGCTTGTCTCAAATCAAACAGAAGCAAGCTCGTCTCAGCAATGAGTATGCGAACCTCGAAGAGTCGCGCATTGAAGCTAGGGTCAAACGTCTCGAAGCCGAACTGCGTGAAAGTAGTGTTCTTGAAACTGGCTATAAAACCACCTGTTCAACGACAATGACACTCGGTGAGTGTTCAAATCAGGGACAGCACCTTACCAAACAAAAAGCGGTAAAAACGTTTCGGGCCAAGTTGCTTGATGACCTAACCGAATCGGTGATTGCCAAGCAAAACCTGAAAGGCGTGGAACTTAATATCCATGTACAAGATAGCCAAATTATTCGCAGTGGCTTTGAAGGCAACAACGAATACTTCACCCAAATGCAAGCTCAGCTTCAAGCGAAACCAGAAGCGGTGGCGGCGTGTAAACTGCTTAACGTGTCAACTCGATACTGTTTGAAAGGCGGCGTGTCTGAAGGTACGCAAAAAAATGACAAACAGTGGGCAAATGTGACCGTAAGGTCGGATCAATACAACGATGCCGTAACCATCAACGGTATTAACTACGGCAGTACACCTGTTGAGATTGTTTTGCCCAATGGCCGCCACCAAGTTACCGTCTCTAAAGATGGCTACGAAACCTACAACCGGGTATTAACAATTAACGGCAACGATACGGTTTGGATAAAGCTAAGACCGAATAAAGAGGGTTAATTACCTCAAAAAAACTCTGTTTTTCTGTCGTAATTCACAAAGATGCGGTTAAAACGCCATTTTGTCATTAAGTTATTGAAAGATGACTTCAGACAAAATGGTGTTTTCGTTTAGAATAGACACAATGAACTAATAACTTAACTGAAGTAGATAATAATGCGACAAGGTTTACCCGCTCTCTTATTAGCACTTTCGCCTTGCTTAGTGGCAACATCGACGATGGCAGAAGGAACGCCTTCCTCAGTAATTGCCATTGATGATGCGTTGTTTACTAAACAGTCCGAATTACAGGCAGCCCAGAAGGCCACCCATGAACAACAAGTGGTTGTGAACAACCACAACAGTGAGTTAGACAGGCTAACAAAGCAAGCCCAACTCTTTGATAAGGCACTTGCAAAAGCAAAAACTGACTTAGAACGCGATTACATGAAAATGATTGATGATCCTGAACTGGACATCATGCCTTCACAAAATGCCTACCAAGCGGCTTGGGCTAATGTAAAGCAGAATCAAAAAAACCGTTTAGAAGCTGAACAAAAACGCCAAGAGTCAGAAGCACTGCTGGCACAAAAAAGGGCCGAGCAGAGCACGGTCAGCAAAAATATCAATGAGCTAGAACAGCATAAATTACGCGCGCGAGTTGAGCGCTTAAGAGATGAACTCAAACAGAGTAGCACCGAGAAAGTTAGCTTTACTAACGCTTGTAGTGCCGATATGACATTGGCTCAATGCTCGAAACAGACCACTGACTTAGCGCTCCAGAAAGCGGTAAACCAGTATCAAACCAAGTTAATAGAGGCCACAAGTGAGGCCAAGCTCGTCCAACAACATCTGGCCAATGTCTCTTTTAATATTCATGTACTGCGCCATAAAACCGTAGATTCAGGTTTCTACAATGGCAATAAGTACAAAGCCGTACTAGATGTTCAGCTTGATGCAAGACCGGATGAAAACACACCATGTCGGTTGCTGAATGTCGAATCACAATACTGTTTCGCCCCAGGCGAATACTCAGCCAATACAGAAAAACAGAAAGAAATTGCTTGGGTTACCCTATCGATTCGCTCGAACCAATACAGTGATAAAGTCTCTATCGACAATGTAAACTATGGTAGTACTCCCGTCGAAGTGATGCTTCCAGTGGGACCGCACATGATTACGATTGAGAAAGAAGGGTATTACTCATTTAATCAAGAGCTGAAAATCACCTCAGATCATACATTAAGAGCGAACCTACGAGAAAAAGACAACCTACTTAAACCTGGACATAAATTTGCTGATTCCCTCAAAGGGGATATTAAAGCTCCTGAGTTAGTCACTTTGATCTCAGGCGAATATTTGATTGGCGAGCACGCATCGAAACAAGTTTTCCTTGATCATGCTTTCGCAATTGGTTCAACCCCCGTAACTGTGGGTCAATTTGAAACCTTTGTGAATCAAACCACCTACCAAACTGATGCTGAGCTACAAAAACTGTGCACAGCAGTCGCCGAATCTGAAATTACTCCGATTGCAGGTAGCTATTGGCGCGACCCTGGTTTTAAGCAGTTGAGCAACTCGCCAGTGGTGTGTATTAGCCAAAATGATGCGAAGGCCTACACTCGCTGGCTAAGTAAGGAAACTGGCTATAAATACCGTTTGCCGACAGAAGAAGAGTGGGAAATTGCCGCTCGCGCTGGTACACAAACAGACTATTGGTGGGGAGATGATTTCGGAACTGGGAAAGCGAATACTGGCTGGAGTGGTACACCTTGGTCAAATAAAAGTACCTCTCCTGTGAAGTCTTTCGCTCCCAATGGCCTAGGCCTTTATGATGTTGTCGGTAACGTGTGGGAATGGACAAATGACTCAAGAGGTCAAGCAAAAGGTGGAGCATGGAGCTTCTCCCCTGCAACAGCGGCGGCTTATGGTAATTTGTTTATTGCTCCTGCTACTTCTGCAAATTATGTTGGCTTCAGGGTCATTAGGGAACTTTAGGTAAGCTGAACTAGCTCAGCCATTTATATAACAAAGGGGGGAATTCCCCCCTTTGTTATTGCACTCTCGTCGTCTAAAGTGGTGTTGAATATCAAACACGTTTGATATTTGATATCCATGTGGTATCCCTATGAATTTGCAACACCCTCGCAGCATTCATAGAACCTCTTCTGCACGTCGACAAGAAGCAATTCTTGTATTTATGCCAGCCCTTCTTCAGGCTGGCTTTTTTTATGTTCAAATGCCGCTATGGATTACAACCCGCCATGCCATTGGTATTATATCAATATCATTGTTAGGAGAACCCGCTATGGTCAATTTCCTCAGCGCAGAACAAATTTCATTGTTTCAACAGCTTCCGGGATATTGGGGTTGCAAAGATCTTAATTCGGTTTTTGTTTACGCAAACAATGCTTATGGCAAATTAATTGGTGTTAGTGATGCAAAACAGTGCATTGGATTAACTGACTTTGAAATGCCAAGCCCGACAACCGCTTGCGCCGCAGAATTCCAGCAACAAGATCGATGTGTAATCTCCACAAAAAAACCGTTAAAAGTGCTGGATATCCACCCCTATGCTGACGGTTCTTGGCGCGCTCATATTTTCACCAAAACCCCATGGTTCAACGCACAAGGTGAGGTTCAAGGTACAATTTTTTTCGGGCAAGAGCTAACTGATACCGCGATTTTGGAAGTAGGCCATTGGATATGTCGGGCAACAGGTTTAACGACCACACAGCATTCCACAGGTGTTCTAGAGCCCATTTCCGGGCCCCTAACCACAAGAGAATCTGAGGTTCTTTTTCTTCTGCTTTATGGAAAAAAGCCCAAACACATTGCTCGGGTAATGAAGATTTCGATAAAAACAGTGGAAGGCTATGAAGCAAAATTGCGACATAAATTTGCAGCCCACAGTAAAGAGCAACTTATCGATATGGCTCTAGACCAAGGTTATGGCTCAAACATCCCCAAGACCTTGCTCAAAACGCAATTATCCGTGGTACTCAATAGTGAATGCCCCATATAAATGAGGCATTCATTGCGACTGACTTTTAACAAGTAGGCCTTATGGTGCTAAACGTTCAGCGTCCCATTGTTGATCATGTTGCGTAAACAAGAAGCGATCATGCAAACGATGCTCACCACCTTGCCAAAATTCTATCGATTCAACTTTAACGCGATATCCTCCCCAAAAACTCGGAACTGGGATCTCACCTTGTTCAAATTTCTTTTTTAACTCCAAGTATTTACCTTCCAAAATACCACGAGCTGAGATACGGCTGCTCTGGCGGCTCGCTATCGCGGCAATTTGGCTATCTTTAGGACGAGAAGTAAAATATTTCATGTTTTCAAAAGCCGACAATTTTTCAGCCGTTCCTGTGATGTGCACTTGTCTCTCTAATGGGTGCCAAGGAAAGTGCAAGCTGACTTTATTGTTGTGTTCAATATGCTGTGCTTTGCGACTGCCTAAATTGGTGTAGAAAACAAAACTGTCTTTTTCGACATTTTTTAATAGCACTATACGTTGGAAAGGTTGTCCATTTTCATCAACCGTTGCCACTGTCATCGCTGTGGGATCGGTAAGACCGGCATCAATGGCCTGTTGCAGCCAAAGGTTAAACTGCTCAATGGGATTTGAAAGCAAATCTTTGCGTCTTAAACCGCCTTTTATGTATTCGCGGCGGATGTCTGAAAGTTCCATCTCTGCTCCTTATGAAATTTTTGACGATTGTGCGCCTATCATCGTCATAACTCAAGAGTGCTAAGGTTCAACAAAATCAGTAATTCACAGCTAAACTCTGTAGAACGTACGCAATAGGAAGTACAATCAATTCAAATGGTGAATAGTAATCTCATGATGAGTGGCAAATCCTTAACATTTTGCTAGACAAGTAATAAAATCAAGCAACTATACCCAAACAACTTACAGTTGTAGCCTCCCTCTACAGCTTTAAGTAGAAAAGGGAAATACACTACGATTAGGCGCAAAGGATAAGCGATGAGCAACAAGAGTTATAACAAACTCTCTTCGACAGAATTGGAGTACGTAGACGACAAAACGGCGGCTCTGCTACTGAACACGCCCAACAGTGCACGCGTGATGCTCTGGGTTATGGTCTGTTTTTTTCTCTTAGCCATCGTCTGGGCCTCATGGGCACAGGTCGACAAAGTGACAGTTGGACAAGGCAAAGTCGTTCCGTCATCGCAAGTTCAAGTGGTTCAAAACTTGGAAGGAGGCTTAGTCAAACAGATATTGGTTCGCGAAGGTGAACGAGTGCAAAAAGGCCAACAACTGTTATTAATTGATGACACACGTTTCCGCTCAGACTACCGCGAACGTGAACAACAAGTCGCTAACCTTACCGCCAGTGTTCTACAGCTATCCGCTTCCATTACTAGCGTGATGATTAACGAAGAAATTGATGATGACAACTGGCAAAATAGCGTCAAAATTGACTATAACAAACTCGCCTTTCCACCGCTGTTAACAGACAACCAACCCGATTTAGTTAATAGACAAAGGGCCGCCTACCGGCAAGATCTTAATAACTTACGCAACCAACTTTCTCTTTTAGATCAACAAGTCAAACAGAAACTACAAGAGTTGGTTGAAATACAAGCGCGCGTGAAAAATTTACGCCAAAGTTATGATTTTGCGAATAAAGAGCTTGAGATCACTAGACCTTTAGCAGACGAAGGTGTCGTGCCACGAATTGAGCTGCTGAAACTACAGCGCCAAGTAAACGATACTCGCCGTGAAATGACCACCAGCGAGCTTAACATCCCAGTATTAAAATCAGCGATTCGCGAAGCGGTGCTCAACCGTATTGATGCGGCTCAAAAGTTTCGCTCACAGCAGCAAGACAAACTGAACGAAGCCCAAGATAGACTTTCAGCAATCACAGAATCAGCCGTTGGGCTTGAAGATAAGGTAAATCGCACTGTTGTGCTATCGCCTGTGACAGGAACGATTAAGACGCTTTACGTCAACACCGTTGGCGGTGTTATCCAGCCCGGTATGGATATTGTTGAAGTAGTCCCAACAGAGGATACCTTGCTTGTTGAAGCGCAAATTGCCCCACAAGACATCGCCTTCTTAAGACCAGAGTTGCCCGCCATCGTAAAATTCAGCGCCTATGATTTCACCAAATATGGCGGCTTGGAAGGGACACTTGAGCATATCAGTGCCGACACAACTCAAGATGAAGAAGGCAAAAGCTATTATTTAGTCCGAGTAAGGACCAATCAAACCAGCTTAGGGCATGATGCTAACCTGCCTATCATCTCAGGAATGACGGCCTCTGTTGATATTATTACGGGTAAACGAACCGTGATGGATTATCTACTAAAGCCCATACTCAGTGCACAAAAAAATGCGCTAAGAGAATAAGGTTCACTTATGCTTTTTAATATATTCATGATTGACGGTTTTTGATGAAGTTTTGGCTGCCACTGGTTTTATTGCTATTTATGCCCTCATCCCCCCAAGCGCTCAACACCAAAGAGCAGCAGTGGGTCGATGCGGTCGCGCTTACCTATGGCACAAGAGCGGGAAAACGCGTCGAAACATGGCGCAAAGAAATTGCCAAGCACCAAAATGCTCCCGAACGTGACAAATTGACCGAAATAAATCGATTTTTCAATCAGCTGTACTTTGTTAATGATATCGATTTATGGGGGAAAAATGACTACTGGGCGACACCACTTGAGTTTCTAGGAAGCAACGCAGGGGATTGCGAAGATTTCACAATTGCGAAGTACTTCTCCCTGCTTGAACTGGGTATCGATGATAAAAAGTTGCGCCTCGTGTATGTTAAAGCCATTGAATTAAATCAGTTTCATATGGTTCTTGCGTACTATTCAACACCCAATGCCGAGCCCTTAATTTTAGACAATATAAACCCTGAGATTAAGCCAGCATCAACACGCCGTGATCTGTTACCGATCTACAGCTTTAACGGTAAAAATTTATGGCTAATGAAATCCAAAAATGGCCAGCTTGCAGGAGACTCTTCACGATTAAGTCTTTGGAATGACTTACGTGAACGGGAACGCTCGCTAAAATTGAATAAACCAATTGTAAGTTACGATGAGTAAGTAATATGACGCTATATAAACAACTTGTCGCGGGAATGATTGCCGTCTTCATTATGCTGATGACTTCAGTCTTTATTATTGAATTCAATACGACCCGCAACAACTTAGAGCAGCAGCAGCGCTCTGAAGTCAACAACACCATCAACACCGTCGGTTTGGCGCTGGCACCTTATTTGGAGAAGAAAGATAAGATTGCGGTTGAGTCGGTTATCAATGCCTTGTTTGATGGCAGCTCTTACTCAGTCGTACGATTGATTTTTCTAGACGATGACGAAGAGATTCTGCGATCTTACCCTGTAAAACCCAATAACGTTCCGCAATGGTTTACCAATTTACACCTGTTTGCACCGATCCATGATCAACGCGTTGTAACCAGTGGTTGGATGCAGCTTGCTGAAGTCGAAATTGTCAGCCACCCTGGCGAGGCCTATGCGCAATTATGGAAGGCGCTGATTCGGCTACTTATCGCGTTTAGCGCTATTTTTGTGATTGGCCTTGCCGCCATCGCTTTCATTCTGAAGCGCGCTTTACGCCCGCTACAGATGATTGTCGAAAAAATGGAGCAAGTCGCACGCAACCATTTTGGTGAACCGCTACCGCGGCCAGCGACCAAAGATCTGATTTATGTAGTTGATGGTATCAATAGCATGTCAGCGCAGGTTGAAAAAGCGTTCAAAGCTCAGGCGCAAGAAGCGCAGCAACTGCGTGAGCGTGCTTATATTGACCCAGTTTCTCAACTTGGCAACCGCGCCTATTACATGAGTCAACTCAGTAGTTGGCTATCAGAAAGTGCCATAGGTGGCGCTGCTATTTTGCAAGCAGAGTTTATTAAAGAGCTTTACGAAGAAAAGGGTTATGAAGCAGGCGATGGTATGGTGCGCCATTTGGCTGAGCATCTAAAAGTGTCGATTACTTCACCTGATGTGACTCTGGCACGCATTTCTACCGAAGAGTTTGGCTTTATTTTGCCCAACATGGAAGAGAGTGAACTCAAAATCATCGCCGATAGTATTATGAATTTTGTGCAAGACACTCTAGCCGACCCGACTGGCATGGCATCAGCCAAAGTCTCTTTAGGTGTTGTTCATAATAAAGAACCAAAATCTTCAACGCAGTTACTTTCCTTGCTCGACAACGCGTTAGCCATTGCAACTGCAAATCCAGAGCTGATTTACGGCTTTGTCAGCAGTGAAACCAAACAAACTGTGATGGGTAAACAGCAATGGAAAGCATTGGTTGAAGAAGCTATCCATAACGATTGGTTCAGTTTCCGTTTGCAGTCAGCCAATAATAGCTGGGGACAAACTTTCCACCGCGAAGTTTTTTCAGCGATTGAGCACGATGGCAAACGCTACAGCGCTAACCAATACTTATTTGCACTCGACCAACTCAATGCCAGCCATATTTTTGATGAATATGTTATTGAAACGATGATTCACAAGCTCGAAACGGGAGAGATAGCCGAACCATTAGCCATTAATATCGCTCAAAGCAGCCTTTCTCAACCCAGTTTTATTCGTTGGGTCACTCAGACTCTGGCGAAGCATCGCTCTATCTGTGAGAACCTACACTTTGAAATACCGGAAAACGCATTCCTCAACGCCCCTCACCATACGGCGCTATTTTGTAATGCCATAAGAGCAGCCGGCGCAGACTTTGGTGTCGATAACTATGGCCGGAATTTCCAATCATTAGACTACATCAACGAGTACCGTCCAAAATACGTGAAACTCGATTATCTATTTACTCACCATCTCGACGATGAAAAGCAAAAGTTCACCTTAACGTCGATTTCTCGCACAGCACACAATTTAGGAATCACCACAATTGCGTCAAGGGTAGAAACGCAAACTCAACTTGATTTCCTTTCCGAGCATTTTATAGAAGTCTTCCAAGGCTTTATTGTGGATAAATAAAAAAGGTCAGATGTAATGCAAGACACGCTACTCAATTCGCTTATCTATGTGAGTCGTTATTATGGATTGGCGAATTCCCCAGAAGCACTGATCAACGGCCTACCTTTATCAGATGGGAAACTGACGCCTTTTCTCTTTCCTCGAGCAGCCGAAAGAGCGGGGTTAATCGCCAAGGAAAATCGCTCAGCATTGGATCAAATCCCAAAGTTGGTTTTCCCCGTTATCTTAATTTTAAAAGGCGGTGAGGCCTGTGTGCTCAGCAGCATCAACGAAGCGAATCAAGAAGCTGAGGTCGTCACTGCGGAGTCTGGTCTAATCCCCGTAGCTATTCCCTTAGAGGAACTGACTGAACGCTATATTGGCCGCTACTTCATGGTGAAAAAACAGTTTCGCTATGACGAGCGATCACCAGAAATATTAAAGACCCGTGATGGCCACTGGTTTTGGGGTACGTTATGGCAGTCAAAGCACATTTATCGCGATGTGTTGATCGCTTCCATTTTAATCAATTTGTTTGCCATTGCGACACCAATGTTCAGCCGTTTAGTGTATGACAAAGTCGTGCCTAACCTTGCGTTTGAAACCTTGTGGGTATTAGCGAGCGGGATTTTTGTGATCTTCTTATTCGATCTGCTCCTCAAACTACTTCGCAGTTATTTTATTGATGTGGCGGGCAAAAAATCTGACATTCTGATCTCTTCCAAGCTCTTTAGTAAAGTGATGGGGATCAGAATGGAGTCTCGTCCTCCTTCTGTCGGTGCGTTTGCGCGACATTTACAAGAGTTCGAATCCATACGAGAATTCTTTACCTCAGCAACCATCTCATCATTGATTGACCTGCCATTTGCACTGCTCTTTTTAGTGCTGATCTGGCTAATGGCAGGCAGCTTAGTGCTGGTACCTATCGCTGGTGTACTGATCATTGCTATCTATTCTCTGCTCATCCAAGCACCTCTACGACGGGCGATTGAAGAGGGCTCTCGACTGGCATCACAAAAATACGCCAACCTGATTGAAAGTTTAGCTGGACTTGAAACGGTGAAACTCTTTGGCGCTCAAAGTCAGTTTCAATATCGCTGGGAAGAAGCGGTCGCGCACATGGCGAACTGGAACATTAAAAGCCGTAGAATTACTGATGGTATTCAAAATACTGCCGGCTTTGTTCAGCAAGCAGCGAACGTTGGCATGATCATCTTAGGCGTCTATCTGATATCCAACGGCGATTTAACCATGGGTGGGCTCATCGCCGCAACCATGCTCAGCGGCCGTGCGATTGGCCCAATGGTGCAACTATCATTACTTTCAACACGCTACAACCAAGCCAAATCGTCCTTAAAAATCATTGAGCAAGTGATGCAAATGCCCGATGAGCAAGAAGAAGGTAAACGCTATATTCATCGTCCGATTGTGCAAGGTAAAATTGAGCTAGACAAAATCACTTTTCACTACCCTAATGCGCCTGTTGCATCAATACGTGACTTAAGTATAACGATTCATCCGGGTGAAAAAGTAGCGATCATAGGCCGCATCGGCTCAGGGAAGACCACCTTAGAGCGCCTTATCATGGGGTTATATCAACCGACCGAGGGGAATGTTCGCATTGATGACACCGATATCGCGCAACTGCATCACATTGATGTGAGACGTAATATTGGTTGCGTACCTCAAGACAGCAACCTATTTTACGGTTCAATTCGCGATAACATCACGCTCGGGCGTCCCTTAGTTGATGATAGAGATGTGATGGATGCCGCTAACCGAGCGGGAGTTACCGCGTTCACACAGCAAGACCCTGCGGGGTTAGAACGACAAGTGGGTGAAGGCGGCTTGTTGTTGTCTGGTGGTCAGAGGCAAGCGGTAGCCATTGCTCGTGCACTGCTCGGACGCCCACCCGTTTTGCTACTTGATGAACCCACCAGCGCCATGGACAATCGCTCTGAAATGCACATCAAACATCAACTGTCTCAATTGACACCAAGTGAGACGTTAATATTAATTACTCATAAAACGTCAATGCTCGATGTGGTTGATCGCGTCATTGTGATGGAGAAAGGCTGTGTCATTGCCGATGGTCCTAAATCGATGGTGTTAAACGATCTCAAACAGGGCAAAGTGAGATCGGTGCAATAGCCACCTTACTAGAAATAGCATGATCAGCAAAAAACGAGGCAAAATGCCTCGTTTTTTGCTTAGCACTCTGAGATAAGAATGTTAGATCCCTCCGACATCTTCATCTTCAAGCATCGAAGCACATTTAATCTCATACTGGTTAAATGAGAAGATACTAGCGCCATGAGCCCGCTTGGTGATGATCCGCTCATCATCAAATTGCACCGAAACATGGGTATAAACTTTATTTTTGACTTCGATCGTATTCATTTCGAGCAATTGCTCAAACTCCTCTCCCAGCATATCCAACGCCAATTTTGCTTTTTCTAAACGATCATTAGTCTGTTTCTTAAATTCATCAATTTTTAGCAGTTCCTCTTCCAAGCGTTCCGCTTTAGGCTTTTTCTTAAATTCAATTTCACGGCGGATCACTTCCATCGTCGCTTCTTGCGCTTGTTTATAATGCTCTTTGTGTTTCGCGACCCGTTCTTTATACACAGCATAACGAGCAAAAGCCTGCACAGCCGTGGCGGTATCGCCTTCAACACCTAGATTGAAGCAAACGATCTTACCACCAACTTTCGCGTGACCACCGCTGAGTGTGCCTTGCTTCTCTTTACTATCTAATACTTTTAGATCATTGCCACAGCGCAATTCATTGCTCATGCTGTGAACCGCTAAATTGATGTCATCTGCCGCTTGCAGTTCGCTAAATTGAGCATAGTTAGCCGTGATAGAGCCTCCTGATTTGATAATGCATGTTCTTGCTTCATCATCAAACACCGTATGGCCAATAATGCCTTTACCAACATCAATATTACCTTGGGCTTGAACATCAGCAGACTCAACAAACCCACCGATGGTGATTGAGCCCGTCGCTCTCACGATCATCCCAGGCTCGACATCGCCCGTGATGACAACACATCCTTTAAATTTCACGTGGCCAGTGGCTACACTGACGTTGTTTAAACATAAAGCGTTATCGACATCAACCGTTTTACTTTTCAGGATAGGCATGCCCGCTTGACTGGCCAGTAGCACATTCGGATCATTGGGTGAGATGTAAGACCCCTTTCCTGCAACTAAGGCCGAGTCTTTACCTGGTTTAGGATCCAGCACTTTTCCCTGCACGGTATAGCCTGGCGTTCCTTTTGTTGCAGGAATTCGACGCATCACTTCATCATCTTGACCAACAGTGATGGTTTCACCTAAGTTGCGCATATCAATTTTGTTCTGTCCTTGCTTTTTGGTCGGTGCTAACACGCGCTTACTGACATCCTCAACCAAAGGAACAAATTGTGCGTCTTTACCTTGAATGGGTTCGCGCCCCTGCGCAACAGGCTGAGTGTATACTTCCCCTGGCTTCAAGGTATTACTTACCATTAACACTTTCTTTAAAGCCAGTTTGTTGATGCCTTTTGTCACGTGGGAATGAGCCAATGCATACACCAACTCACTACCGCGCAATGCTCTGCCACCATATGCACCCGTCACGACCATGCTGGCTAACATATCTCGATCACTAAATTCAATCTCAACCGAAGCGTTCTTTTTCTCTGCAATGGTGATTCCAGAGAATGCTTCACCCTTACCCTCTTTTGCACAGTTGATAAAGCGGGTAACTTCAGTTTCATTTAAGAAAAATGTCGATGCAGATAACTCAAACAATGCTTCTTTCAAGCCTGCTTGGTCAAAATTTTTGTCGATGGACTCCGTCCCAGGCAACTGGGCAATGACTTGTTTTTTGTCCTCTGAAAGCGAAATTAAGCGTTTCCACATACTACTTAACCCATATGGTTAGATTCCGTTCATATGGCAGTGTATACAATTTACAGTATGGACTAAATCTTTAGGCAACCAAATTAAGGGCTACATCACTTAGTCACGACGAAACGAACCACATAACCTAAAAATAAACGAAAGAATGAGTTACGCAGAATTTTACAGTGTAAATAATCTGTTCAGTATTAAGACAATATCGGAAAATCATGTTTACTGTTAAAGGCGTAAGTCACCTTAACAGTGCAACCATCTTTTGAATATTCCAATGACTCACACAATTTAGAGACCAAAATAATCCCTCGACCGTGTGTACAGTTGCCGTCTACAACCGTATGTTGGTAGTCAAAGCCTTCGCCATTATGCTCAAGTGAAAAGCTCAATTCTCCCACCGTTGGGTCATAATCAATGTCTAGTTTAATCCATAACGATTCATCTAACTCATCCATACACTCTTCACGTCGTTGGTAAAAAGTGAGAAATCCATCTGGGTCATCTTTTAGTGAGGAATTAAGTTTTAATAACCCATGCTCAATGGCATTAGCAAACAGTTCTGACAATACAGAGCAAACGAGGTCAAGATGCTCGCCACCACTGATAAAACCGCGAACAATGTTACGCATCTCGACCATAATTGAAATCTTTTTAAGAATTGAAGCAGGAAAAAAGAGATGGCTTTGCATTGGTATATGGCTAAGAAACTGTTTTTTTTGCGACGCTAATATTTCATTATTATTGGTAATTGGAAATGTCATTGAAAGAATTGAGAGATCATCACCATGGCCACGATTGGAAAACTGGCATACTTCATCGTACAAATCTGAAATCTGAGTCTTACCGTTCCGTTGCAAAACTTGTTCGAGTCGCAACTGGCCAAATTGTTCCCCGTTTTCATTCATCGCTTCGGTAATACCGTCGGTATAACAGAGGATAGTTTGGTTAGGTTTTAATTTGAGATGAACTAAATTTACTTCAAATTCATCAGCATCCAGAACTCCCAGTGGCATATGTGTGGAAACGAGACGACGAACGATGTTGCTCTCTTCATCCAGTAAATAACCATCAGGCAAACCACCTCCCCACCACGAAACCTCGAAGCCGTTGGCTCGTATCTCAAATACACTGGCCGCAAGCATCATGCCAACAGGCAAAAACTTTACTAGCGCACTATTAAGTTCAGCGACCATTTCGCCAAGCGACATCCCTTTTTCAGCCATTGAAAAAAAAGTACGCGTAGCAGGGATCGTTGAAATCGCGGCAGGTAATCCATGCCCAGTGGCATCGGCGATCATGATGTAGACGCCACCATAGGGCCGGTTCGCCACAATGATGAGATCACCATTAAAAATGGTCGAAGGTGTGGAGATATAACTGATGCCATAGATATTGCTGACTTTTGCACTCATCTCCTCCATTAAGTTGGTGAAAATGGATTCGGCGATGGCATAGTCATATTGTACTTGTTCGTTGAAATAATTGAGTTTATCTCGCTGTTGAGTAACTTCATTATGCATTTTCACAATACGGTAATGAGCCTGCACTTTAGCGAGCAGTACGCTTCGCTCTACTGGTTTAAGAATAAAATCATCGCCCAGCGATAAGCAACGTTCAAACGAATCATGATCATCAAGCACGGTCAAAAATATAATGGGGATATGGTGATTTGGAAAAGAGTCGCGGATCTCTTTTGCGGTGGTGAAACCATCTTTAACTGGCATCATCACATCCAACAAAATAACGTCGGGTAAGACGTCCATGACGAGCATCGCCTCAACAGCATCAGCGCCATTTTCGAAGGTATCTATGTGCTCAACAATAGGCGATAAAATAAACCGACAGAGCTCTCTATTTGATTTATGGTCATCAACAATCGTTACGCGCATCGGCTCACTCCTTAAGCA